>CBDTZA010000035.1:0-10117 GCA_965364785.1 uncultured Roseovarius sp.
CCGATGTGGCATCGCAGATCGTAAGACCTTGGCGGTCGGCCTTGATCCAGTCGCCATTTGGCACCCGCACACCAGAGGTAGTGCCGTTCCAGGTAAAGACGACATCCTTATCGGTATCGACCGAGGCCAGATCGACAATCTCGCCATACTCGGCGGTTTTGACCTCTGCGTCGAGTTTGAGCTGTTTCACCGCATCCGTGACCCAGCCGGCCCCAAAGCTTTCCCAGGCCAGCATTTCAACGGGGCGTTCGCCCAGAAGGTTCCACATCGCCATTTCAACCGCGCCTGTGTCCGAGGCGGGCACAATGCCGATACGATACTCGGCAGGGATGCCAAGGATATCGCGCGTGCGCTCAATCGCGGCTTTCAGCTTGGCCTTGCCGACGGCGGCACGGTGGCTGCGGCCCAAGGGCGCATCGGCCAGCATATCAAGCGAGAATGTGGGGATTTTGGCGCAGGGGCCAGAAGAGAAACGCGGATTAGCCGGCCGCGTTGCCGGGTGTTCAATAGCCATAAATGCTACCCTTTCAGATAAGCGCCCCCCGTTGGGGAGGGGTGTCCCGCCTATCGCATTACGGCCCATCAGGGCCTTTCGCAAGTGCAGAAATGACGCTAGAACGCCGCTTGAATGATAAAATGCGACCCTGCACGACTACGATCGGAAACTTGAAGGCTTGGAAACGGAAACCTGCTTGCCCAACTAGCAGAGCTATGATTCAATGGTGAGGCCCATCGGCGTTTTTTGCTTATCTTGGTAGGATCAGCAGCCCTTTTGGGGCTTAGAGCGTCGATGTGGCTTTACCGGTACAGTCTTCGGTCCCGGCTTTTTGCTCGTGCGAACGGTTCGCGTCACCGTCTTGCAAGTTTTCGCCATCTACATCACCTCCTTCCCGTCGCAGGAGCGACACAAATTGTGGTGTGCCGATGGGCCTCACACACAATATTCACGATTCCTTTCCGCTAGGAAAGGCTAAAATTGGCTAAACATTGTATTTCCCCACACTCGAAGCTGTGATTAAACGGCGCCAATAATGGGAAATTCGGAAACTTCGTTAAATGTTTATTGCCACATTGATTGCGCCCAAGGGCGTGCTGGACCCTGCCCTTGTTCACGCCCTGCGCAATGCCTGGGGCGGCGGTGACGCGATTTGGCTTGCACCGGATGAGGCGGCGGAATTTGCGTTTAAGCATGTGCCGGGCAACCGCTGGGACGTGTGGGGCGATCTGCAAAAGGCCCGCGTCGATCTTGTGGTGCAACCCGCAGAGGGGCGGCGCAAGACGATGCTGCTTGCGGATATGGACAGCACGATGATCTGTCAGGAATGCATTGACGAGTTGGCCGAGGTCGCGGGCGTCGGCGCGCATGTCAAGGCTATCACCGCGCGCGCGATGAATGGCGAATTGGGCTTTGAAGGCGCTCTTTTGGAACGCGTCGCGCTTCTCAAGGGGCTTGATGAGGGCGTGATCGCCAAGGTCCTCGCCGAGCGGATCAGCTATATGCCCGGCGGGGCCGTTCTTTTGGCGACGATGAAGGCGAACGGGGCCTATTGCGCGCTGGTATCGGGCGGGTTCACCGCCTTTACACAAGCCGTGGCCGCCACGCTTGGATTTGACGAAAACCGCGCTAATACACTTTTGGTCGAGGGTGGCGTTCTGACGGGCGATGTGGCCCGCCCCATTCTGGGGCGCACGGCCAAAATACAGGCTCTGGAAGAGATCGCCACACGGCTGGGCCTTGCCGAGGATGATGTGATCGCGGTCGGTGACGGGGCCAACGACCTTGGCATGCTGGGGCGCGCCGGCTCTGGCGTCGCACTTCATGCCAAGCCGAGCGTCGCCGCAGAATGCGATATCCGCATCAACCACGGCGACCTAAGCGCGCTGCTGTATCTACAGGGTTATGCGCAGGATGAGTTTGCAGGTGCTGCTGATCAGGCCTGATGAGCGGCGGATCAGACCAGCGCCGCCGCCGGTTTGATCATCCCGGTTTGCACCCCACGCCAATTGACGATCGGCGCGTTCATGAACTTAAGGGTGGCGGGATGATCCGCATCCAGCACGCCCAATTTCACCAAAAGCGCCGCAATCGCGCATTCCGCGCCACGCGTGGTGCCATCGGTGATCTTAAGCGCGATTCCCATCTTTCGGGTCGGCAGAATGGCGACGAAAAATGCCTCGGCCCCGGTTTTGAGGGCAACCGGTTCTTTGCAGGCGCGCATCAGCTCGGTACAGGCGCGCCCTTCGCCCGCCACAAGATCGGGATGCGCAACCATTGCCTGCCAAAGCTGGGTGGCGGCGGCCTGGTTGGCATCCGTGCCCTCATGAGCCCCGGCAAACCACGCCATCGCCCGCGCCATGCCGTGCAGGCTTGCGGCATGATTGGGCGCCGAACACCCGTCGATCCCGTAAAACGGCGAGGTCTCGCCCGTTACCGTTTCAAACGCATCCAGCACCGCCTTTTGCACGGGATGCTCGGGATTGATGTATTCGGCGCCGCCCTTAAGGTGACGGTTCAGCGTCAAAAAGCCCGCATGCTTGCCCGAACAATTGTTATGCACCTGACAGGGCGACGTATCAGAACAGATCAGCGCCTTGTTCGCCGCTTTGTCATCCGGGTAATGCGCCCCACAGCGGAAATCATCATCCGCCATACCCAGATCGGCCAGCCAGCGGTTGACACGGTCGGTGTGAATAGCCGCCCCATTATGCGAGGCACAGGCCAGCGCCAGTTGCTCCGAGGTAAGACCATGGGCATCCGCCGCTCCGCTTGTGATCAAGGGCAGGGCCTGAATCATCTTGGATGAACTGCGCGGCAAAATGGTTGTTTTCGGGTCGCCCCAGGCCTCGACAATGTCACCGCCCGCGTCACAAATCACCGCATGACCAAGATGCACGCTTTCGGCCATCGGGCCGCGCCAGATTTCGGTCATGGGAACAGGTTTGGTCATCGGGGCCTCCGGTAAATCTGGTTCACGGGCGTGTGTGCGGAAATCCGCCAATTGCGTCTTTCACTTCTCGCCTGTTTCAGGCTAATGTTGCAATGTCGAGACAGGACTGGTCGCACATAAAAAGAATTCCGTAAAGGGATAGAGGCGACCTATTAAATTGAGGCTCAGGACAGCTTGGAGGCTGCACAGATGGTATCACGATTTGCACGCGGCGTTGCCGTGGCATTGGCCGCGATGGTGGCAACGGGCGTAGTTGCGCAGGAAACAAGCACCAATCAGGTGGCGGCCAAAACCGCATGGAGCGTGTTTGAAGACAGCGATCCGCGCGAATGCTGGGCGGTGTCGGCACCGACCGAGACGGTCAACACCAAGGATGGCCGGGTTGTCGCAGTGCGGCGCGGTGACGTTCTTTTGATGACGTTCTTTCGCCCCGGCGCGGGCGTTCAGGGCCAGATCACCTTTACCGGCGGCTATCCGTTTGCCGGCGGCTCAACGGTCAACATGAATATCGGCGGGACCGAATTCGAGTTGTTCACCGAGGGCGAATGGGCCTGGCCTGCAAGCACCGGCGATGACGCCAAAATTCTGGCAGCGATGAAACGCGGCAGCAGCGCGGTCCTTAGCGCGCGCTCGTCGCGCGGCACGATCACCAAGGATTCGTTCTCGCTTTCGGGCTATACCGCTGCGGTCGAAGAGGCCGAAAAGCGCTGTAAGTAAAGCGGCCCCTTCGGCAAAACTATCAAGCGGCGGGCCATGGTGGCACCGCCGCTTTTCGTTTGGCGTTATCGCAAAACCTTGCCGTCAGGCCATTTCAGGCCGGTTTTCAACTCGATCACCTGAGTCGCGCCTGCGGCCAGATCAAATTCCCAGGCCAAAATCCCGCGCTGCCCCTCGACATTACGCTCGCTCGGCTCTGGCTTGGCCGACCACTTGATCTCAAGGTCTTCCTGATCCGATTGCGGCACACGGTCCAGAACCCGCAGCGGCCAAGCCGTATCGGTCAGGTTTTCAACGCTGATTTCAACCGTCTCGGTCATTTCATTGGATTTGGAAATCAGGCCGCGGTCGCCCTCATTGCGCTCGCGCACAAGCCGCGTCAGGCGCAGCCCCTCGATGGGCCCAAAGGACAGGTCAACCTTGCCCCCCGCCGGGACAAGATCAATCCAGCGCTGCCCGACATAGCGGCCATCAAGATAGAACCGCGCCTCTGACGTGGGCAGAATCAATTCGCCGGTATCATTGGTCAGTCGCGCCATGACAAAGGCGGTCTGATCGACCATCGGCACGGCCTGGGCCAGCACATCGGCGGTGGTGGCAAGCGTGCCAAGCGACAGGCGTACGCGATCCGCACCTGTGCTGACCGCGACTGGCGCGGGATACGTATAGGTGACTGACAACCCGTCAAACTGTGCATCCGCCTCGATGCGCGCGGGGGCGGCGGCGTCCATCACAGGTTCGGCCATTTGCATCAGGGCGCCATCGGCCCTTTCAAGCTGGCGGGACTTAAGGCGGATCTCTTCCGGGTCCTCGATGCGCGGGATCCAGGGCCAGATCTGACCGGGTTCGGTCTGGGCCGAGGGCCGCACCGTTGACAGGGTCAGCGCCACGTCGCGCCAGTTTTCGCCGGTGTCCTGACGCACAAATGCGCCCCGCTCAAGACGAAGGTCACCCGTGTCGCGCGTCAGATGCAGATCGTAAAGCGGCTGCCATCCGGCATCGTTGATCGTGTAGGTCACGGTCAAAGTGCCCGTGGTCGGTTGATCCGAGGTAACCGCGACGGCCAGCATCGCGCGCGCCTCGTCTTCGGGAACAAGCGCCGCGAGGGCCTGTTGGGCGGCCTCAAGTGCTTTGATCTGGTCCTTGAGGCCACGCTCTGCGGCCTCTGCGCGGCGGGTGGCATCGGCGGCGGCCAGCCGTGCGGCAAGGGTTTCGGCGCCGATCATGGCCGAGAGATCACGCAGGGTGTCAACGCCAAGGGCCGCCACGCCATCGCCTTGGCCGATCTCACCAAGAAAGGCGATGCGGGCGCGGGCGGCTTCGGCCTCAAGTGCGATATCCTCGACACCCGCGCGCGCCGCTCGCAAGTCCTCCTCAAGACGCTCAACCTCGGCGCGGGCAGCACTCAGGGCGGGCGCCTCGGTGGTATCGCGCGGCGGCACATAATCGTTGCGGGTGGTGACGCCACCCATTTGCGCGCCCATGACCGCAACCCGGATCGCGGCAAGCGGCGTGCCCTGCGGCAGGTCGGCGAGGATCAGGTCATGCTGGCCCGCGGGGATGGAAAACGGCACTTGCCGGGTGACGGTGGCCCCCTGCGGATAAAGGGTCACCGCGCTGACCCGGCTATTAAGGGCAATCTCTTCGGCATGGAGCGCCGGGGCGAAAAGGACAAGCGAAAGGATAAAAGACAGCGCACGCATGGGGATCACTCCTAAAAAACTTGGGCGGATCATCCGGGGGGCTAGGCCCGAGTGCAAGCGCAGGCTCGCAATTTGCGCGGATTTACGCCTTGGCCCACACGATAGGTTTCCAACTGGGCCTGCGCCAGCGACAAAACGCAAACGGGCGCACCAAAAGATGCGCCCGATGGGTCGGTTATCGAGGGGCCTTAAAAGACGCTTAGCCCTTTTTCAAAACCCGCTGCCCCAGCGTTTCGGCGATCTGCACCGCGTTCAGCGCCGCGCCCTTGCGCAGGTTGTCACTGACGCACCACAGGTTGATACCGTTATCAATCGTCGGATCCTGCCGGATGCGGCTGATGAAGGTGGCGAAATCGCCAGCGCATTCAACGGGGGTGACATAGCCACCGTCTTCGCGCTTGTCGATCACCATGATGCCCGGCGCCTCGCGCAGGATATCGCGGGCCTCGGCCTCGTCCAGGTGATCCTCGAACTCGATATTGATCGCCTCGGAATGGCCAACAAACACCGGCACGCGCACACAGGTGGCGGTCACCTTGATCTTTGTGTCGAGGATTTTCTTCGTCTCGGCGACCATTTTCCATTCTTCTTTGGTCTGGCCGTCCTCCAAGAAGACATCAATATGCGGAATCACGTTGAACGCAATCTGCTTGGTGAATTTGCGGGGTGGTTTGCTGTCGGTCGGATTGTAGATCGACTTGGTCTGATCCCACAGCTCATCAATACCCTCTTTGCCTGCCCCTGAGACCGCCTGATAGGTCGAGACGACAACACGCTTGATACGCGCGCGATCATGCAGCGGCTTGAGCGCCACAACCATCTGCGCGGTCGAGCAGTTGGGGTTGGCGATGATGTTTTTCTTGGCATAGCCCAGAACCGCCTCGGGGTTCACTTCGGGAACCACCAGCGGCACGTCGGGATCATAGCGATAGAGCGACGAATTATCGATCACGATGCAACCGGATTTGGCCGCCTTGGGCGCATAGATCTTGGTCGCGTCCGAGCCGATGGCGAAAAGCGCGATATCCCAGCCGGTGAAATCGAACGTATCCAGATCCTTGGTCTTCAAGGTTCGGTCGCCAAAGCTGATTTCGGTACCGAGAGACTTGCGGCTGGCAAGGGCCACGATCTCATCAACAGGAAACTGGCGCTCGGCCAGAATGTTCAGCATTTCGCGGCCCACATTGCCCGTGGCACCAACGACGGCGATTTTGTAACCCATTTTGATCAATCTCCAGGTTCGGGGGTTGCCGGGCGGTCTTATCGCTTCTGTACAGAAGGTAAAAGGGGGCGGGATCAGTTCATACTGTCGCGGCTAAAGAGGTAGATCACGAGGCCCGCCAGCAACGAGACGGCAAACAGCAGAAAAATCGCGGTATAGCCCGCAAGCACGCCGTTGACCGAGGCGGCACTGTGCAAAGGGCCAGAGGCAAATTGCGCCACGCCCACACCGCCGATGCCAAAGAGATTCAACAGGGTCACGCCGCGCCCCGCGAGGTGGGGCGGGAAAAAGGCCCGGCCATGGGCGATGATCACCGGGAAAGACGCGCCGAAAAAGCCCACAACCGCCAGCATTGCGATCGACAGCACCAGATTTTGGTCGGGCAGCGCGACCATCACCAAAAGCGCAAGCGCGCTGATCAGGTTGCCGGCAAAGATCACCCATTTGCGGGTGTTGAAAATGCGATCAAGCGGCCCGTAACACAGCGTGCCGACAATCATCGCGACGCCCATGACAAGGGTAGCCTGCCCCACCTGCCCGGTGTCCAGAGCAAAGATATCGCGCAGATATGGCCCCGCCCAAAGCCCGCGCAACGCGGCAGAGGGCACATAGGCCACGAACATCAGTGGCAAAATCACCCAAAGCACCGGCATCTTCAACAGATCAAAAACCGAGCCGCGCGTATCGCCGGTCAGGGCCTCGGGGTCGCGCACGAGGGCAAGAATACCAAGCGCCGCAACACCCGACACCCCCGCCAGCGCAAACAGCGCCGCGCGCCAGCCAAGCGTTTCGGCGGCCCATGCCATCGGGTAAGAGGCGACCAGATTGCCAACCGATCCAACCCCAAGCATCACCGCCGCAAGGGTGGCGAATTGTGCAGGCGGAAACTGGCGCGCGAAAATGTAATAAGACGCCATAAGGACCGGCGAACATCCAACCCCGATCAAAAGCATCGCGATGCTGATCTGCAAAGGGCTTGCGGCCATTGCAAAAAGCGCCGCGCCGCCTGCCCCGCCCACCAGCAAAAGCACCGCCGCCGTGCGCCGTGGCCCGAACCGGTCAAGCGACCAGCCGACAGGTATCTGCATCACAGCAAAGGCCAGAAACCAAAGCCCCGAAGCAAAGGCCAGATCATCCGGCGTGGTGCCGATATCGCGTTCAAGAACGCCGCTGAGTACCGCAAGAAAGGCGCGAAAGAACTGGCTTAGCACATAGGCCAGGCAAAGCATGGCAAGACCGGCGCGCATGGGCGTCATCCTAACAAGAGAAAAATCAGCCCGCGCCGCGCGCAACCAGTACATCAACATGCGCCGCCGCGCTTTGGGCAAGCGCCACAAGGTTATAGCCGCCCTCAAGACAGGACACGATCCGCCCGTCGCAAAGGTCATCCGCCAGATCACAGAGCCGCCCCGTGACCCAGGCAAAATCATCCTCGGTCAGGCCGAGATGTGCCAGGGGATCGTCGCGATGGGCATCAAAACCCGCCGAGATCAGCAAAAGCTGTGGTTTGAAGGCGGCAACGGCGGGAAAAACCTTGTCTTCATAAATCTTGCGAAACCCGGTGCCATCGGTGCCCGGCGCAAGCGGCAGGTTCAGGATGGTGCCATGCGGGCCGGTATCGTCGGCGGTTCCGGTGCCGGGCCAAAGCGGAAACTGGTGCGAAGAGACAAACAGGGCGCGCGCGTCATCCTCAAGCAGGTCCTGCGTGCCATTGCCGTGATGCACGTCAAAATCCACAATCGCCACGCGGTCCAACCCGTGATGATCGAGCGCATATTTTGCCGCCACGGCGATATTGCCGAACAGGCAAAACCCCATGGCGGTTTCACGCTCGGCGTGATGGCCCGGCGGGCGGGCGGCGACAAAGGCGTTCTGCGCCTCGCCCGACATCACAAGATCAACAGCCCGCACAGCCCCGCCCGCCGCCCGGTGCGCCGCCGCAAGCGTACCCGGCGACATATAGGTGTCGGCGTCCAGTTGCACGAGGCCCGACATGGGCGCCACGGCGCGAATCGCCTCAATATGGCTGCGCGGGTGGACGCGCAAAAGATCATCCTCGGCCACCATCGGGGCGATGACGCGGCTAAGGTCTTTGGCCTCAAGGGCCGCCAGCACATGTTCAAGCCGCGCCACCTGTTCGGGGTGGCCTTCGGGCGTTTCATGGCCAAGGCAATCGGGGTGGGTGATCAGGGCTGTTGTCATGGCGCGTCTCCGTTTCGGCGTGAAAAGAGCCTGAAATGCCGGGCTTGTCCAGTGTGGGCTTGTGAGGCGGCGTGGCGCGTGCCAATCTGGTTCGCAATGGACGGCGATACCATCACCATCACACAGGAAATTGCGCTTGGCCTCTGGGCCCAGGCACAGCTTTTCCTGACCGGGCTTATGCGCCCCTGGAACGCCTATCAGGTGGGGATCGTCGTATTGATCTTCATCGCAGCCCACATGATGGCGCAGGTGTTCGGGCCGATGGCGCGAGAATGGATGCGCCAACGAGAAGGCTGGCCGAAATGGCGGATGCGCATTCTGGTGATGCTGCACCGGCGGATAAGGCTTATCTTTTTCGTGATGATGATCTGGCCGCTGGTTTGGGTCATGCACGAATATACCTGGCCAAGCCGATCCTATCTGATAACGGTCGCGGCCGATCTTGCGTTGGCCTGGCTGGTGATCACGATTGTCACGCGCCTGATCGGCAACAACTTTTTGCGCTCGATGGTCCGCTATGCGGGCTGGACATGGGTCACCCTGAGCATCCTGAACCTGACCGATGAGGCGCAGGCCATTCTGGAGAGTGCCGCCTTTGAGATCGGCGAGACACGGCTATCGCTCTGGCTTTTGGTGCAGGCGGTGATCGTTATTGGCATCCTGTTCACGATGGCGCGCTTCACATCCATCGCCACCGCGTCACAGGTGCGCAAGAACGACGATATTTCGCCCTCGATGCAGGTGCTCGTCGTCAAATTCATGCAGGTCCTTTTGTACGGCGCCGCGTTCTTTATCGGGCTGCGCACCGTCGGGGTGGATCTGACCGGGCTTGCCGTGCTGTCGGGCGCCATCGGTGTGGGCCTTGGCTTTGGTCTGCAAAAGGTGGTGTCGAACCTTGTGTCGGGTATCATCATCCTGCTCGACAAGTCGATCAAGCCCGGCGATGTCATCAGCCTTGGCGAGACCTTTGGCTGGATCAACAGCCTTGGGGCGCGCTATGTGTCGATCACCACGCGCGACGGGCGTGAATACCTGATCCCAAACGAGGATCTGATCACCGGACAGGTGGTGAACTGGTCGCATTCCAATGATTTCGTGCGGCTCGATATCTATTTTGGCACGGCTTACGGCGATGACCCCCACAAGGTGCGCAAGATCGCGATCGAGGCCGCCAGCGGCGTTGCCCGCGTCCTGAGCAGCAAGCCGCCAGTCTGTCATATCGTGGGCTTTGGCGACAGCAGCGTCGATTACATCCTGCGATTCTGGATTCGCGACCCGACGCAGGGCCTCACCAATATTCGCGGCAATGTCTATCTGGCGCTTTG
>CBDTZA010000036.1:0-9909 GCA_965364785.1 uncultured Roseovarius sp.
ATCCTGATGGTGTTCGAGGTTGGCACCGCCACGATGATGGCCGCCAAGGGCGCGATCAAACCGGTCTATGAGGTGATGGCCGATGCCGACGCCGATTTTGACGCGGATGCCTTTATCGGCTCGGTCAAAGGCTATTATACCACCTCGGACGGCAAGATGCTGTCACTGCCGTTCAACGCGTCCACGCCGGTTCTCTGGGTCAATCGCGATGCGCTCAAAGGCGCGGGCATCGACCCCGACACTGACCTTTCGACCTGGCAGAACGTGGATGTGGTGCTGGATCAGCTTGCCGAGGCCGGGCATGACTGCCCGCTGACCACCGCATGGCAAAGCTGGATTCACCTCGAAAACCTCTCGGCCTATCATGACGTGCCTTTTGCCACGCAGGATAACGGATTTTCTGGCCTCGACACCGAGCTTGCCTTTAACGGCCCGGTGCAGGTGCAGCACATCCAGGCCATGGGCGATTGGGCCAAAGAGGGCAAATTCATCTATGCCGGTCGCCGCAACGAAGGCGGTGCCAATTTCCGTGCCGGCGAATGCGCGCTCTTCACCGAAAGCTCTGCCGGCTATGCGGGCATCAAATCCGAGGCGCAGTTCGATTTCGACGTGCGCCCGCTGCCCTATTGGGATGGCGTCAAGGGCGCGCCGCAAAACACCATCATTGGCGGGGCGTCGCTCTGGGTGATGGCCGGCCATGAGGCCGAGGAATACAAGGGCGCTGCGGCGTTCCTTAACTTCCTGTCGTCGGTCGATGTTCAGGCGCAATGGCATCAGGATACCGGCTACTTGCCGATCACGATTGCGGCTGGCGAAAAGACCCGCGCCGATGGGTTTTATGACGCCAATCCCGGCACCGATGTAGCGGTGATCCAGATGACCGCGAAACAGCCGACGGCGAATTCCAAAGGTCTGCGCCTTGGTTCGTTCGACCAGATCCGTGGTATCATTGACGAAGAGCTAGAGGCGGTCTGGTCCGGCGACAAAGACGCGCAGACCGCCCTTGATACTGCGGTGACGCGCGGCAATCAGTTGCTGCGCCGCTTTGAGCAGGCCAACCGCTAGGCCGGTGTGATCGGGCCGGGCGCGTTGTCCCGGCCCGTTTGACCCAAGGGGCAGATCATGGAAAAACGCGTCACCTTCAAAGGCTGGCTTTTGCCGCTCTGCCTGATTGCGCCGCAGGTGGTCATCTCGGCGGTGTTTTTCTTTTACCCGGCGGGGCAGGCGGTGTGGCAATCGCTGTTCATTCCCGACCCGTTCGGCCTCTCGTCGCGCTTTGTGGGGCTTGGCAATTTTGAGTACCTCTTGGGTGATCCCTATTATCGGAGTGCGTTTCTGACCACGGCGATCTTTTCGACGCTGGTCACGCTGACCGCCATGGTGCCCGCGCTTTTTCTGGCGGTGCTGGCGGATCGGCTGGTGAAATCGGCGGGGGTTTATCGCACGCTTCTGATCTGGCCCTATGCGGTGGCACCGGCGGTGGCGGGGGTGCTGTGGCTGTTCATGTTCAACACCCGCGTTGGCGTGGTGGCGTGGTATCTGGGGCAATTGGGCTATGACTGGAACCACGTTTTGAACCAGGGCGAGGCGATGGGCCTTGTGGTGGTCGCCTCAAGCTGGGGGCGGATCAGCTATAACTTTCTGTTCTTCTTCGCCGCGCTTCAGGCCGTGCCCCGCTCGATCATCGAGGCCGCCGCGATTGACGGCGCGCGGTTCTGGCGGCGGTTCTTTACCATCGTGTTGCCGCTTTTGTCGCCAACCACGTTTTTCCTGTTGGTGGTGAACGTGGTCTATGCCTTTTTCGAGACCTTCGGCGTCATTCACACCATCACCAGCGGCGGGCCGCAACAGGCCACGACGATCCTGGTCTATAAGGTGTTTTCCGACGGCTTTGTCGGTCAGGACCTTGGATCATCCGCCGCGCAATCGGTGATCTTGCTGGTGGTTGTGGGGCTCTTGACGGTGGTGCAGTTCAAGTATGTTGAAAAGCGGGTGCATTACTGATGGCGCGCGAGATAACAGGCATGGTCGAGAAGCGCGGCGCGGGGCTTTGGCTGACGCATCTGGTGATGATCGCGGGTGTGGTGGTGATCTTTTTCCCGATCTGGCTGGCCTTTGTCGCCTCGACCGTGACCCAACCCGAGATCGTGCATCCGCCGATGCCGCTCTGGCCCGGTGACAGGTTTATTGAAAACTACACCGCCGCGCTTTTCTCGGGGGTGAATGTGCCGGTGCTGACCATGCTGGCCAACTCGATGGTGATGGCGGTGGGGATCGCCGTCGGCAAGATACTCATCTCGCTTTTGTCGGCCTTTGCGATCGTCTATTTCCACTTTCCGGGCCGCAATATGTTCTTCTGGCTGATCTTTCTCACGCTGATGTTGCCGGTCGAGGTGCGCATCGTGCCGACCTATGAGGTGATCGCAGGCTTTGGCATGCTCAACAGCTATTCCGGCCTGATCTTTCCGCTGATCGCCTCGGCGACGGCAACGTTTCTGTTCCGGCAATTCTTTCTCACCATCCCCGATGAGCTGGCCGAGGCTGCACGGGTGGATGGCGCGGGCCCGATGCGGTTTTTCTGGGATATCCTGTTGCCGATGAGCCGCACCAACGTGGCGGCGCTGTTCGTGATCCTGTTTATTTATGGCTGGAATCAATATCTCTGGCCGCTGTTGATCACCACCGACCCGTCGATGAACACCATCGTCATGGGCATCAAACAGATGTTCCCGTCGGGCGATGATGTGGCCGATTGGCCGGTGATCATGGCCACCTCGATCCTTGCGATGGTCCCGCCGGTGGTGGTGGTGATCTCGATGCAGAAACTGTTTATCCGCGGCCTTGTGGACAGCGAGAAATGATAAAATGGCAACCGTAGATCTCGACAATATCAAAAAGCGTTTTGGCAGCACCGAAGTGATCAAAGGCGTCAGCCTGAACGTGCAAGACGGCGAATTCATCGTGATCGTCGGCCCCTCGGGTTGTGGCAAATCCACGCTTTTGCGCATGGTCGCGGGGCTTGAGACGATTTCAGAGGGCGAATTGCGCATCAATGGCGTGCGCGCCAATGACCTTGAACCGATGGATCGCGATATCGCCATGGTGTTCCAGAACTACGCGCTTTATCCGCATATGAGCGTCGCCCAGAACATGGGCTATGGCCTCAAGATCGCGGGGCTGCCCAAGCCCGAGATTGCCGCAAAGGTCGCAGAGGCGGCCAAGCTTTTGCAGCTGACCGAATTGCTGGATCGCAAGCCCAAGCAGCTTTCGGGTGGTCAGCGTCAGCGCGTCGCCATGGGCCGCGCGATTGTGCGCGCGCCGTCGGTCTTTCTGTTTGACGAGCCGCTCTCGAACCTTGACGCCAAGCTTCGCGTGCAGATGCGCCTTGAGATCAAGGAACTGCAATCCAAGCTGGGCATCACCTCGCTTTACGTGACCCATGATCAGGTCGAGGCGATGACCATGGCCGACCGGATGATCGTGATGAACGCCGGGGTGGCCGAACAGATCGGCACGCCTCTGGATGTCTATGAGCGCCCTGAGACGCTTTTTGCGGCGCAGTTTATCGGCAGCCCCTCGATGAATATGATCGAGGCTGAGGCGCGGGACGGGATGCTGCATTTTGGTAATATCACCTTGCCCGCGCCCTCGGAGGTCACAGGGCGGATGATGCTCGGGCTACGCCCCGAGCATCTCTCGCCAAATCCTGATGGCCCTATTGAAATGCAGGTGTTGCTGGCCGAACCGCTTGGGGCCAATACGCTTTTGCATGGCAAGCTGGCCTCGGGTGCGGGCTTTACCGCAAGCCTTCCGGGCGTTCACCGGGTACGGTCGGGCGAGGGACCGCTGCGGCTTTCGGTAAAGCCGCAAAACATGCATCTCTTTGATGCGAAAACCGGGCGGCGCATCGGTTAGGCGAGGCTATTCAACCTTGGCGTCTTCCGCGGCCTCGATCTTTTCGCGCATCGCATCGCTTTCATATGTGGCCCAGGGCCGATCTGTTCCGGTGGGCGGCAGATCGCTTGCCTTATGCGTCAGATGAAGGTGGGTCTTGGCGATAAAGTTGCCGGTGACCGGCGCGGTCAGAAACAAGAACAGCACGATCATCAGCTCGTGAAACGAAAAGTTCCCGTTGATGAAATGCATATGCAGCATCGAGGCCACAAGCGCACCGCCAACCCCAAGGGTCGTGGCCTTGGTCGGCGCATGCAGGCGCATCATCGGATCTGGCAGCTTGATCATGCCGAAAGAGCCGACAAGCCCGAAAATGCCGCTGATCACCAAACAGGCCGAAATCAGAATTTCTATGATCATTGTCCTGTCCCTATTCGATAATGTCGCCACGCAGCATGAAGCGCGTGAAGGACACGGTTGAGATAAAGCCGGTCATGGCAATGATCATCGAGGCCTCGAAATAGACGGTCGTGCCTTTGAGGATGCCAAACAGCGCCAAAAGCGCGATGGCATTCACCACCAGCGTATCCAGTGCCAGAATGCGGTCGCCGGGGCCGGGGGACTGGAGGATGCGATAGATATTCATCAACAGGGCCAGCCCGTAACAGGCAAAGGCAAACAGAAGGGCATATTCGATCATTCGAAAATCTCCCTCAGGCGGCGTTCATAGCGGTTCTTGATATCGTCGCGTACCGCGTCGGGGTCGGGTGCATCAAGGCAATGCACCAAAAGGCTTCGGCCATCCGCCGACAGATCGCTGGAAACGGTACCGGGGGTCAGGGTGATGGTGCCCGCCAGTACGGTAATCGCCTCGGGGGTGCGCAGATCAAGCGGGATGCTGATCCAGGCGGGTTTGATATTGGCGTTGGCCTTGAACAGAATGATATAGGCCACCTGAACATTGGCGACGATGATATCCCAGATCACCAAAAGCACATAGCCGACGATGCGCGGCGCACTTGTCAGGCGCGGGCGGTTGGGCCAGTAGGGCGAGGTGATGGTCGGAATGATAAGCCCGAGGATCGTCCCTAAAAGTAAGTTGCCAAGCGTCAGCTTGTTCACCAGCATTTGCCAGACAATGATCAGCATCAGGGTCAGCAAGGGATGGGGCAGGATTTTGCGCAGCATAGTTCGCCCTCCGTCAGCGTTGGCCAAGAACGGCGTTGATATAGCCGCTCGGGGTGTGAATCTGATCCGCCGTGGCCTCGACATAGCCGGTCACGGGACCTGCAAAGACCGACAGGGCGACGATGCCCGCCAGTATGGTAAAGCTTGCCACCAGAGGCAGGGCCGGGGTTGGCGGTGCGGCGGGGGCCGCATCCGGTTCGTCGGCGGTTTCTTCGGGGATTGGCTCGGGCGTGGTGGTTTTCCAGAAGATCGCGCTGCCGGCCTGGGCAAAGCCCAAAATCCCCACCAGCGAGGTGATCAGGATCACCGACCAGATAAGCCAGACCTCGGGCATGTCGCGCACCGCGTCCAGAATCAACAGCTTGCCGATAAAGCCCGACAGTGGCGGCATTCCGGTGCTGGCAATTGCCGAGGCAAAGAACAGCGTCGCAATAAGCCCGTGTTGCGCCATGCGCGGGGCAGGGGTCATCGCGCCGCGGGCCTCGCCGCGTTGGGCGCGCACGAGGTCAACCACCAGAAACAAAAGTGCGCCGGCAAAGGTCGAATGGATCATGTAATAGATCGCCGCCGCCGTGGTTTCCGGGCGAAAGCCCGACACCGCAATCAACAGCGTCCCCATAGAGGCAATCGCCGCAAAGGCCGCAAGCCGCCCAAGCCGCTTGGCGCCTAGAATGCCGATCATCCCCACGGCCAGCGTCACCAGCGCCGCAAACAGGATCAGCGGCGGGATGATATCTGCGGTGGCACCAAGCTCGGGACCAAAGACCAGAGTGTACATCCGCAGAATAGCATAGGCGCCAACCTTGGTCATGACCGCAAACAGCGCCGCCACCGGGGCCGGGGCCTCGGCATAGGTTTCCGGCAACCAGAAATGCAGCGGCAAAAGCGCGGCCTTGATGGCAAAGACCAGCAAGAGCAGCACCGCGCCAACCCGCAGCAGGCCACTATCCCCGGCCGGAATTTCCGCCGCCCGCACGGCCAGATCGGCCATGTTAAGGGTGCCGGTCACCGCGTAAAGCGTGCCAAGCGCAAACAGGAACAGGGTTGAGCCAAGCAGGTTATAGATCACGTATTGCACGCCCGCGCGCAAGCGCCGCCGTCCGCCGCCATGGATCATCAACCCGTAAGACGCAATCAGCAGAACCTCGAAAAAGACGAAGAGGTTAAAGGCGTCGCCGGTCAGGAAGGCGCCGAAAATACCCATCAGCTGAAACTGAAACAGGGCGTGGAAATTGTTGCCGCGCTGATCCCAGCCGCTGCCGATGGCATAGAGCAACACCACCAGCGCCAGCGCCGCCGTGATCAGCACCATCAGCGCCGACAAACGGTCCAGCACCAGAACGATGCCAAACGGGGCGGGCCAATTGCCAAGCTCGTAAACCTCGATGCTGCCGGTGGCCGCAATCGCTGTCAGGCCAAGCGCAATTGCCAACAGCGCGCCACAGCTTGCCAGCGAAAAGATCCGCTGCAACTGGGGGTGAAAGCGCATTGTCAGCGTGATGATCGAGGCCATGACCGCCGGCAGAACAACCGGCGCGATGATCCAGTGGTTCATGCCTCGCCCTCCTGTTCGGCGGGGGTTTTAGACGTGATATTGACCGTATCACTGCGCGACGACAGATATGACCCAAGCGCCATGATCACGATCACCGCAGTCATCCCGAAAGAGATCACAATCGCCGTCAGCACAAGCGCCTGCGGCAGCGGATCGGTATAGGTCTCAACCCCGTCGCGCAGGACGGGGGGCGCATTGACCACCAGCCGACCGGAAGCAAACAGGAACAGGTTCACCGCATAGCTGAGCAGTGAAATACCGATGATCACCGGAAAACTGCGCAGTCGCAGCATCAGATAGATGCCGGCCGCCGTCAGTGCGCCAATCGCGCTTGCCAGTAGCATTTCCATGTTACTTGCCCCCCTCGTCCGTGCCGTCTGCGTCTGCGCGGGCCGGGTTGATATCCATCGGGAAGATGTTGACGGTCTCACCGGTGCGACGCGCCATGCTCGACAGGCTGTTGAGCGCAAGCATCACCGCGCCGACCACGGTCAGGAAGACGCCGGTGTCAAACGCCATCGCGGTGGCCCATTCGAATTTCTCGATCGGCGGCAGCTTGATATAGCCATAGGCGCTTGTCAGGAACGGTTTGCCCGCAAGCCATGCGCCAATCCCGGTCACGCTGGCCACCAGAACGCCAACACCGATGGTGGCATGATAGGTCACACGCTGGCGAGACTCGGCCCAGGCAAAGCCCGAGGCCATGTATTGCATGAGAAACGCAATCGCCACGATCAGGCCGGCGATGAACCCGCCACCCGGCTCGTTATGGCCACGCAAGAAGATAAAGGCCCCGACCATCAGGGCGATGGGCATCATCACCCGCGTCGCCACCACCATCATAAGCGGGTGGCGATCGCCCGCCTCGCGGTATTTGGTCTTGTCCCAATTTGCCAGCCAGCGCCCGCCGCGCCCCTTGAGAACGGTATCGGTCAGTGCAAAGATTACCAGTGCGGCAATCCCGAGCACGATGATCTCGCCATAGGTATCAAAGCCCCGGAAATCCACCAGGATCACGTTGACCACATTGGTGCCGCCGCCGCCCTTGTAGGAATTGGCCAGATGATAGGCCGAGATGCTTTCAAAGGCGAAGTCGCTGACAAGAATGGCATAGGTCAGCCCGGTCACCGCAACCCCTCCGGCAATGGCGATAAGCGCGTCGCGCATCCGGCGCGCGGGGCTGCTTTCAACCGGTGTGGTGCGGGGCAGGAAATTCAGCGCCAGCAACAGCAGGATGATCGTCACCACCTCAACCGAAATCTGCGTCAGGGCAAGGTCAGGCGCCGAGAGATAGACAAAGCCAAGCGATACGATCAGCCCGACAATCCCCATCAGCATAAGCGCCAGAAAGCGGTTGCGATGGAACGCCACAAGGCCAATCGTCGCCACGATCAGCAACAGCCAGCCAATCGCTGGCACCGCCGCAATCGGCAGCATCTCGCGCGTGGCCGACAGGGTGTCACCCCCCGCCCAGGCAAGCCAGCCCGCCGCCAGAACCGTCACCGTAAAGGTTGCGCCATTGCGCGTCAGGGCGCCGTTATGCACCCCGTCGGTAAAGCCACGGCTTGCGCGGGTCGCGGCGCGGGTGATGGCGTCAAACATGGTTTTCGCCTCGGGGCGCGGGACGGCCAGCCAAATCCGCATCAGCGGCGCGTGCAGCGCCAACAGGATCGCGCCGCCCAGAACCGCCGCGCCGGACATGAACAAAGCGGGCGTGACCCCGTGCCAGATTTTCAGGTGAAACTCGGGCAATGCGCCGCCAATGACAGCGCCTGCACTGGCGCGCACAAGCGGCTCTGCCAGAAACGGCGCCACGCCGATCGCCACGACCAGCACCACCAGAAAGGCCGGCGCCGCCCACAGGCCAAAGCCCGGATCATGCGGCTTGGACGGGTAATCGTCGCGCAGCGGACCCCAGAACACATGCACGATATAGCGCAGCGAATAGGCGACCGAAAAGAGCGCGCCCAATGTGGCCAGTACCGGCACAAGCCAGTGATTGCCCTGCCAGAGGGTGTGCGAGGCCTCTTCCAGCATCATTTCCTTGGACAGGAACCCGTTCAAAAGCGGAATGCCCGCCATCGACAGCGCCGCCAGCGTGACGATTGCGAATGTGATCGGCATCAGGTGGCGCAGACCGCCAAGGCGTTTGATGTCGCGGGTGTGGGTCGCGTGATCGACAATGCCTGCCGACATGAACAGCGCCGCCTTGAAGGTGGCGTGGTTGATGATGTGAAACACCGCCGCCACCGCCGCCATTTTGGTGCCAAAGCCAAGCAGCATGGTGATCAGGCCAAGGTGGCTCACGGTCGAGAAGGCCAAAAGCGCCTTGAGGTCATCCTTGAACAGCGCGATCTTGGCGCCGATCAGCATGGTGATCAGGCCGGTCGTGGCAACGATATAGAACCACTCGGGCGTGCCCGCGAGAACCGGCCACATCCGCGCCATCAGGAACAGCCCCGCCTTTACCATCGTGGCCGAATGCAGATAGGCCGAGACCGGCGTCGGCGCGGCCATGGCGTGCGGCAGCCAGAAGTGAAACGGGAATTGCGCCGACTTGGTGAAACACCCCACAAGGATCAGCAAAAGCACCGGCAGATACATCGGATCGGCCTGAATGACGTCCTTCTGGGTCAGGATCACGCTCAGGTCATAGCTTCCGACAATATTGCCAAGGATCAGCATGCCTGCGATCATCGCCAGCCCGCCGGTGCCGGTCACGACAAGGGCCATGCGCGCGCCTTGCCGACCTTCGGGCAGGTGCTTCCAATAGCCGATCAGCAGGAAGGACGACAGCGACGTAAGTTCCCAGAACACCAGCAAAAGCAGGATGTTATCGGATAGAACAATGCCCACCATCGCGCCCTGAAACAACAGGAGATAGGTATAAAACTGGCCCATCGGGTCTTCGCGCGAGAGGTAAAACCGCGCGTAAAGAATGATCAAAAGGCCGATGCCAAGGATCAGCCCGGCAAACAAAAGGCCCAGACCGTCGAGCATGAAATTGACGTTCAGGCCGAGCTTGGGCAGCCAGGGCAGTTGAAACTGAAGCACCTCGCCATGCATCACCGCAGGGGCGCAGAGCAGCAACAGCACAAGCGCCAGAATTGTCGGGGCGGCGGTGAAGGCGGCGCAGGTGTTGCGCCCGGCCTGAATCATCAGCCCCGGAAACAAAGCGCCCAAAAACGGCAGTGCCGCAATAATCGGCAGAAAGCTCCCGGCGGTGTCCATCTGTGTCGTGCCCCTGTTCCGTCCATCCCTGTCAACCGGGC
>CBDTZA010000037.1:0-9863 GCA_965364785.1 uncultured Roseovarius sp.
GCCTCTGAGGGGATCATCTGTTGGCGCTTGGCCATCCACGGCACATGGGCATAGCCATAAAGCGCCACCCGGTCGGGATTGAGCGACAGCAGTTTTTGCACACTCTCGGTGATGCGCGCGTTGGTCTGATGCGGCAAGCCATAGAGGATGTCGGCATTCAGACTTTTGACGCCGCGGCCGCGGATTTCATCGGCGGCGTGGCGGGTGATATCATAGCTTTGCAGCCGTCCGATGCTTTGCTGAATTTTGTCGTCGAAATCCTGCACCCCGATCGAGGCGCGGTTCATGCCAGCGGCGGCAAGCGCGTCCAGACGCGGGCCGTCAATCTCATTTGGGTCGATCTCGACCGAAAACTCGGTCTGGTCAGTAAATGGCGCGATGGCGCGAATCGCACCGGCCAATTCGTCGATCATGCCGGGCGACAAAAGCGTTGGCGTGCCACCGCCCCAGTGCAGGCGCGACAATCGGACGCCCTTGGGCAACAACGTGCCGAGCATCGCCAGTTCGGTCTTGAGGGTCTCAAGATAGGCGATCACCGGCTTGTCGCTCTGGGTGCCTTGGGTGCGGCAGGCGCAGAACCAGCACAGGCGCCTGCAAAACGGCACATGCACATATAGCGATATCTCGCCATTTTCCGGAATCGCCCTGATCCAGCTTGAAAAATCATCCGCGCCAACATCGCCATTGAAATGTGGGGCTGTCGGATAGCTTGTATAGCGCGGCACTTTGGCATCAAAGAGACCAAGTTTGCCCAGTTGAGTTTTCGTGTCCATATCCCTAGGGTTAGGCGTCTTAATTGGGAATGACCTTGACCCAGATCAAACCGCAAAAAGTGACCACTCCATGCTGATGAATGACCCTACAAGCACGAGCCGCCAATGTGGTGATTGCCCGATCCGCCATCGCGCGGTTTGCGCGCGCTGTGAGGCGGACGAGTTGGCCCGGTTGGAACAGATCAAATATTACCGCAACTTCGAGGCGGGGCAGACCGTGATCTGGTCCGGCGACAAGATGGATTTCGTCGGCTCGGTTGTCTCGGGTATTGCCACCCTGACCCAGACAATGGAAGACGGGCGCACCCAGATGGTCGGCCTGTTGTTGCCAAGCGATTTCGTGGGCCGCCCGGGACGCGACAGCGCGGCCTATGACGTGGTGGCGGTGACCGATATCGTGATGTGCTGTTTTCGCAAGAAACCGTTTGAGGCGATGATGGCGGACACGCCGCGCATCGCGCAGCGCCTGCTTGAGATGACCCTGGACGAGCTTGACGCCGCCCGCGAATGGATGCTGGTGCTGGGGCGCAAGACAGCGCGCGAAAAGATTGCTTCATTGCTGGCGATCATTGCGCGGCGCGATGCCACGCTCAATCTGGCCGGTGCCGAAGGGCCGCTGACCTTTGAATTGCCCCTCACCCGCGAGGCGATGGCCGATTATCTGGGGCTGACGCTTGAGACCGTGAGCCGCCAGGTCTCGGCACTTAAAAAGGACGGGGTGATCACGCTTGAGGGCAAGCGGCGGGTCACGGTCCATGATTTCAACCGTCTGCTGGATGAGGCGGGCGATGACAGCGATGGTGGAATGCCGTCCTGATTGAAAAGGTGCGGGCGGCGGGTTAAGCCGCCACCCGGACCGGATTTAATGCGCCAACAATACCGGGACTTTGCACTGTTCCAGCATATAGCGGGTGGCGCCGCCAAAAATGGCCTCGCGGAACCGCGAATGACCATAGGCGCCCATCACCACCAGATCGGCATCCATATCGCCGGCGTGACGCAACAGCACATCCGAGACCCGCGGCAGGGTCTTTGACAGCACGTCAACCTCGACTTTCACCCCATGGCGCGCCAGATATTGCGACAACAGACCGCCGGGATCAGAGCGGCTTGGCCCGTGGGTCGGGGGGTCGATGATCACCACATGCACCACATCGGCCGCCCTCAGCAGGGGCAGGGCGGCGCGCACGGCGCTAAGGGCCTCGCTGCTTTCGTTCCAGCCGATCATGATGCGTTTGGGGCGCGTTACCGGGTCGCCGCCCGCAGGGGCGACAAGGACCGGGGTGCTGCCGTCAAACAGGGCGGCTTCGGTCACGGGTTCCAATTCAGCGCCGCGCCCTTTGCCATAAGGTTGGGGCAGGATCACAAGATCAGAGAACCGCGCGCGTACCGCCACGTGCCGCCCCAGATCGGCAAGCTGCGCCACGCCGCCTTCGCAACTCCAGCGCAGGGCGGTGGTGCCCAGAACGTTGCGCACCTTGGCCTCGATCGCCTCGGCCTCTTCTTGCGCACGGGCGATGGTTTCCTGAAGGACGATGGCACTGGCGCCGGCATAGTAATATCCGGCCTGACTGCGATCCACGCCAAGACACAGCACATCCAGGTGCGCGTCGTGAACCTCAGCCACGGCAATCGCATGGGCCAGCGTCTCTTCCACCAGGGCTTCATCCGTCAAAACCGAAAACAGGCTGTTATAAGTCATTTTTGCATTCCTTTGCTCGGGGTCGCACAACAATTCAGCATAAGGAGTGTTCAGACCCCT
Organism: uncultured Roseovarius sp.; assembly: GCA_965364785.1. Lineage (GTDB taxonomy): Bacteria > Pseudomonadota > Alphaproteobacteria > Rhodobacterales > Rhodobacteraceae > Roseovarius. Next base: position 2,536 of record CBDTZA010000037.1, read on the forward strand.
CACCTTGATGTTAATCAACCAAGGGAGTTTATGGTTTTGACACAGATCAAGGTATCGTGACTGTTATGCTCGCATTACGACACCAGTCTAAACGCGCCCGCGCGGGACAGTTCGAATCGCGCGGATAAGAGACGAAGGAACGCATTATGACGAACTATATCAAGCTGACCGTGCTTGGCCTGATCACGCTATTTGCGCTGATCGCGGCCAATTATTCGCGCGATCTGGCCTATCTGGTCAACGCGCTGACAGTGGCGCTTGTGGCCGCAGGCCTATTTCTATGGACGCTGCGCCATACCGATGAACCGACCAACGATGTTGATCTGTCGGGCGAATACATGGACGGGGTCATACGCGCCGGGGTGATCGCCACCTGCCTCTGGGGCGTGGTGGGCTTTCTGGCTGGCACATTCATTGCCTTTCAGCTGGCGTTTCCAGGGCTTAATTTTGAATGGGCTCAGGGATTTGCCAATTTTGGTCGATTGCGCCCGCTGCATACCTCGGCGGTGATTTTCGCCTTTGGCGGCAACGCTCTGATCTGTACGTCATTCTATGTGGTCCAACGCACCAGCGCCGCCCGGCTTTGGGGCGGCAACTTGGCGTGGTTCGTTTTTTGGGGCTATCAGCTGTTCATCGTTCTGGCGGCGACCGGATATCTTCTGGGTGCCACCCAGTCGCGCGAATATGCCGAGCCTGAATGGTACACTGACTGGTGGCTGACCATTGTCTGGCTGGCCTATCTCGCCGTGTTCGTGGGAACAATCGTCAAGCGCAAAGAGCCGCATATTTATGTGGCCAACTGGTTCTATCTGTCTTTCATCATCACGGTCGCGATGCTCCATGTGGTCAACAACCTTTCCATCCCGGTCAGCCTCTTCGGCTCCAAATCGGTCGCGCTGTTTTCGGGCGTGCAGGATGCGATGACCCAGTGGTGGTACGGCCATAACGCCGTTGGCTTTTTCCTGACTGCCGGTTTCCTGGGCATGATGTATTATTTCGTGCCAAAACAGGCCGAACGCCCGGTTTACAGCTACAAACTGTCGATCATCCACTTCTGGGCACTGATCTTTCTGTATATCTGGGCGGGTCCGCACCACTTGCACTATACCGCTCTGCCCGATTGGGCCGGTACGCTTGGCATGGTGTTCTCGATCATTCTTTGGATGCCTTCCTGGGGTGGCATGATCAACGGCCTGATGACCCTTTCGGGTGCCTGGGACAAGCTTCGTACCGATCCGATTATCCGTATGATGGTGATCTCGATCGGGTTCTACGGCATGTCCACCTTTGAAGGACCGATGATGTCGATCCGCGCCGTGAACTCTCTGTCGCATTATACCGACTGGACCATCGGCCACGTACATTCTGGCGCACTTGGCTGGAACGGGATGATCACCTTTGGCGCGCTTTACTTCCTTGTGCCCAAACTGTGGAACCGCGAGCGGCTCTATAGTCTGAGCATGGTAAGCTGGCACTTCTGGTTGGCCACTATCGGCATCATTCTTTATGCCTCGTCGATGTGGGTAACTGGTATCATGGAAGGCCTGATGTGGCGCGAAGTCGATGCCAACGGCTTCCTTGTGAATTCGTTTGCTGACACGGTGGCGGCCAAGTTCCCGATGTACGTTGTTCGTGCCATGGGTGGTGGTCTGTATATCACCGGTGCCATCGTCATGTGCTATAACCTCTGGATGACTGTAAAACGTTCGCCGGCCGTCGAGGCCACGAATTCCACAGTTCCGGCTGAATAAGGAGGGCCAGAGAAATGGGAATTCTTGATAAACACGCAGTCCTGGAAAAGAACATCACGCTTTTGGCGGTGTTTGCATTCCTCGTGGTCAGCATCGGGGGGATCGTTCAGATCGCCCCGCTGTTCTGGCTGGAAAACACCATTGAGGATGTAGAGGGCATGCGCCCCTACACCCCGCTGGAGCTGACCGGGCGCGACGTCTACATCCGTGAGGGATGTTACGTCTGCCACAGTCAGATGATCCGTCCGATGCGCGACGAGGTTGAGCGGTATGGCCACTATTCGCTGGCGGCTGAATCGCAATATGATCACCCGTTCCAGTGGGGGTCCAAACGGACCGGGCCCGATCTGGCCCGTGTCGGTGGGCGCTATTCGGACGAGTGGCATGTGGATCACCTGCGCAGCCCACAATCGGTAGTGCCGGAATCAGTAATGCCTAAATACGGCTTTCTTGAAAACCGCATGATCGACGGAAAGTACATCCAGGACCTGCTGAAAACGCACAAGCTGGTTGGTGTGCCCTATTCCGACGAGATGATCGAAAATGGCGCCGCCGACTTTGCGGTACAGATCGATCCGTTCGGCGATACCGATGGTCTGGTTGAACGCTATGGCGAAAAGGTGCAGGTCCGTAGCTTTGACGGGCAGGCCGGGATTTCCGAAATGGATGCCCTGATTGCTTATCTGCAAATGCTGGGCACGCTGGTTGATTTCTCAACCTTCACGCCTGTGGCCAGCCGCTAAGGAGAGGAAAGATTATGGAAACCTATTCTCTGCTTCGTGAATTTGCCGATAGCTGGATGTTGCTGCTGTTGTTCGCGTTCTTTGTTGGCATGGTGGTCTGGGTGTTTCGCCCGGGCTCTACCAAGGCCTATAGCGATCCCGCAGGTATTCCCTTCCGGCATGATGACAAACCCGCGGCTTCGCGCCGCGAGGCTGACGCCAAGGAGGCGTGAGGAACATGGCAAAAAAACCCAACAAGAAACCCGAGGTCGAAACCACCGGCCATGAATGGGACGGTATTAAGGAATATAACAACCCTCTGCCGCGCTGGTGGCTGTGGACGTTCTATGCCTGTATCGTCTGGGGCGTTTGGTATCTGATCGCCTATCCGGCCTGGCCGATGCTCGAAGGCGCCACTGCTGGCTACAAGGGCTGGTCGACGCGGGCCAATATCGCGGTCGAACTGGCCGAGGCCGAGGCTGCCAATTCCGAGATCAACGCCAGGCTTGCCTCGGTCGAGCTGGCCTCGGTTGCCGAAACCCCCGAGTTGCAGGCCTATGCCACATCGGCAGGGTCGGCGGTGTTCAAGACCTGGTGCGCCCAGTGCCACGGGTCCGGGGCGGCGGGGGCCAAAGGCTATCCCAACCTTCTGGACAATGACTGGCTTTGGGGTGGGGCGGTTGACGAGATCCACGCCACGATCTCCCATGGTATCCGCAACGAAGTGGACGGCGATGCGCGCTATTCACAGATGCCCGCCTTTGGCGAGATTCTGGAAACCCCGCAGATTGATCAGGTCGCCAACTACGTGATGTCCCTCTCGGGCACGCCGCAGGACGCAAGCCTTGTGGCCGAAGGGCAGGCCGTATTCATGGATAACTGCGCCGCCTGTCATGGTGACAATGGCATGGGCGACCGGGCACAGGGCGCGCCCAATCTGAGCGATGCGATCTGGCTCTATGGGGGCGATTTCGCGACGATCAAGGAAACCGTCACCAATAGCCGCTATGGCGTGATGCCGCCGTGGAACACGCGCCTCTCAGAGGCCGAAGTGCGCGCGGTCGCGGTTTACGTCCATCAATTGGGCGGCGGCGAGTAAGCCTAAAAGAATACCCCGGGCTGCGTGTTGGCGCAGGCGGCCCGGGGTCGGCATCGGTGTTTCCGTCCAGTTCGCGCGTTTCCTGGAAGGGCCGATGCCAATTACCTCCTGAAAAATCAAACGCTGTCAATCCATGGGCCCCAATGCGGGGCCTTTTGCGTGTTTGCGTCGCGAGGCCGCCTGACAGGGTGGATGAGCGACCCACCGGCCCCCGCGCCATGGCCAGCGTGGGGCGGGGGCGCGGCCCTCAGTCACGGCGGCGGGCATGAAGATGCGCCTCAATCTCGGCGCCAGCGCGGGCATCAAAGCGTTCCGCAGGCGGCCAGTGCGCGCGCCCGGCATGGTGGTGACGTGCCTCGCTGTGCAATCCAAGGCGGGTGGCGTTCCTGAAAGTATTCGCGAAGATGTTGAACATTGTGTCGTCCTTTCTGATGCGGTGTTTCTATGTTCAATATGGACAAAGCAGGCCTTTTGCGCGAGTCTGGAAAAATTCTTGTATGTAAGGTGACCTAACATGACTGACTGGCTCTCTCTGCCGCCCCTGACCGCGTTGCGTGCCTTTTCGGCGCTTGCGGAGACCGGGGCGACCGTGGCGGCGGGTGCGCGCCTTAACGTGAGCCATGCGGCGATAAGCCAGCAGGTCAAACAGCTTGAGACGCATCTTGGCGTCGCTCTGGTTGATCGCTCGGGCCGCCAACTTGTACTGACGGCCGAGGGGCGCCAATTGGCCGATGCGCTCAGCCTTGGTTTCGGAGCGATTGCGCGGGCGATTGAGGCCCTGACCGGCGCGGATGCGGATCGGCCTTTGCAGGTGTCGACAACGCCGGGCTTTGCCGCGCAATGGCTGATGCCCTGCCTCAGCGCCTTTCGTGAGGCGCATCCGCAGATCGACATCATGATCGACCCCACACCCAACATGGTCACGCTGGAACCGGGCGGCATTGATATCGCCCTGCGCTATGGTGCCGGGCATTGGCCGGGGCTTGAGGCAGAGCTGTTGTTTCGCTCATCACTTGTGGCCGTCGCCGCCCCCAGCCTGGTGGAGGGGCGCAAGATCACCTGCCCCGCCGACCTTGTTCATCTGCCCTGGTTGCAGGAATTCGGAACCACGGAATCAAGCGATTGGTTGCGTGGACGCGGCGTGTTCGAGGCGCGCGCGGCGGGTCTGCTTCAGGTGCCGGGCAATCTTTTGCTGGACGGGTTGCGCAATGGTCAGGGCGTGGCCGCGACCGTGCGCGAATGGGTCAAGCACGATATCACGGCGGGGCGGCTGGTGCTTTTGTTTGAGGACCCCGATGAGAACGGATATTACATCGTGACCCGACCGGGTGTGTTGCGCGCTCCGGCGAAAGCCTTTGCAAGTTGGTTGAAAAAACAGGCAAAACTGGTCCAGACCTGTTAATAGATCGATTCTAGATTCAGAATTTGATGCAGGTCAATGTTGCCGCGAACCTGTCCTGCGAGAAGATGAGCAATTCCCTTATACCGGAGAGAGTCCGTGGCCGATTCCCAGCCTGATGCCCCCCAATCCCTATATGCTGCCCGTGAACCCATTTTCCCGCGCAAGGTTTATGGCAAGTTCCGCAATCTGAAATGGGCGATCATGATCGTTACGCTTGGCATCTACTATGTCACGCCGTGGATTCGCTGGGATCGCGGGCCAAGCCTGCCGGATCAGGCGGTGTTGATTGATCTGGGCAGCCGACGGTTCTTTTTCTTCTGGATCGAAATCTGGCCGCATGAGTTCTACTTTATCGCCGGCTTGCTGGTGATGGCGGGGTTGGGCCTGTTTTTGTTCACCTCGGCGCTTGGCCGGGTGTGGTGTGGCTATGCCTGTCCGCAAACGGTCTGGACCGATCTTTTCATTCTGGTTGAACGTTGGATCGAGGGGGATCGCAACGCGCAACTGCGCCTGCACCGGCAAAAGAAATGGGATCTTCGCAAGGTCCGCCTGCGATTGACGAAATGGCTTAGCTGGCTGTTGATTGGTCTCGCCACCGGCGGGGCCTGGGTGTTCTATTTCACCGATGCACCGACGCTTCTGGTCGATCTGCTCTCGTTCACGGCGCATCCGGTTGCCTATACGACCATCGCCATTCTGACAGCCACAACGTTCTTTTTCGGTGGTTTTGCCCGCGAACAGATCTGTATCTATGCCTGCCCCTGGCCGCGCATTCAGGCCGCGATGCTGGACGAAGACAGCCTTGTGGTGGGGTATCGCGAATGGCGCGGCGAGCCGCGCAAGCATTCGGAGGCCGTCGCGGATGGCGCGCCGCAGGGCGATTGCATCGACTGCATGGCCTGTGTGAATGTCTGCCCGGTGGGCATTGATATCCGCGATGGTCAACAGCTTGAATGCATCACCTGTGCGCTATGCATTGATGCCTGTGACGATATCATGGCCAAGACCGGCAAGCCGCGCGGTCTGATTGATTACATGGCGCTGACCGACGAAGAAAACGAACGTGCGGGCAAGCCGCCCAAGCCGATCCTCAAGCATATCCTGCGTCCGCGCACGATCATGTACACCGCGCTCTGGTCGCTTGTCGGCTTTGGTCTGGTGTTTGCGCTGTTTATCCGCTCGGATGTCGACATGACTGTGGCCCCGGTGCGCAACCCGACCTATGTAATTCTGTCAGATGGCTCGGTCCGCAACACCTATGAGGTCCGCCTGCGCAACAAGCATGGTGAGGACCGGCGTTTTAACCTGACGGTCAGCGGCGATCCTGCGATCCGCCTTTTGCTTGAGGGCACGCCCTATTCGTCGGTCACGGTGCCCGCAGATTCGATGCGCCTGCAGCGGGTCTATCTGGTCGCCGCTCCGGGTGCGGAGGCCGCACGGGTCGAGCGCAGCGATGTGCGCCTGTGGATCGAGGATACGCTGAACGGCGATCGCGCCTATAAGGACACTGTGTTCAACGGAAGGGAAAACTGATGGCTGAGCGCAAGATAACCGGGCGGCAGGTATTCTTTGGCTTTGCTGCCGCATTCGGCGTGATCATCGGCGTCAATCTGGTTTTGGCCTATTCGGCGATCAGCACCTTTCCGGGCCTTGAGGTCAAGAATTCCTATGTCGCCAGCCAGGAGTTCAATGTTCGCAAGTTGGCGCAAGAGGGGCTTGGCTGGCATGTCGAGGCGGATCATGTTGATGGGGTGCTGCTGTTGCATATCACCGACGATGCTGGCAAGCCGGTCGAGGTGACAACCCTTGAGGCCACAGTGGGGCGCGCCACCCATGTGTTTGACGATCAAACCCCCGATTTCCGCTTTGACGGACAGGCCTATACCGCGCCTGTCGCGCTTGGCGATGGCAACTGGAATATCCGGATGACCGCCACATCTGCGGATGGCACGCTCTTTCAACAGCGCGTCGTTCTGCACAAGGAATAGCCCGCGATGACCGCTTCCATGCGCCCCTCGATATCGGCCTGTCCGGCCTGTGCCACCGCACCGGCGGCCGAGGATTTGGCCGAGCGCGCGCTGAAGCCGGCGCAAATCGCGCTGTCCTTGCCGAGCATCCATTGTTCGGCCTGCATTTCCAAGATCGAGCGTGGGCTGACCGCGCATCCCGGCGTGCGCTCGGCGCGGGTGAACCTGACGTTAAAGCGCGCCAGCATTGAGGCCGTCCCCGAGGTGAGCGCCGAAGAGCTGCGCGCATTGGTCGAGGGGCTTGGCTTTGAGGCGCACGAGCTTGACGGTGCGGCGCTCGGCGCCACCGCGACCGACCGCTCCGGGCGTGATCTTTTGATGCGGCTG
>CBDTZA010000038.1:0-9801 GCA_965364785.1 uncultured Roseovarius sp.
TGCCGGTGCTCAGCGTCGTGCTGCTCGTCGCCGGGCTCGCGGCGCCGCCCGGTCAGGATAAGACCATAGCCGCGACGCGCGGCCTCAAGCGCCAAAGCCCGGCCAATGCCAGACCCGGCGCCGGTGATCAGAACGGTTTTTTGCTGCGTCATATCAAACAGGCCTCGTTTTCTTCAAAAAGGGAAAGGCGCGCGCCCTGTCGCGCCACATCTGCGGCCACGGCCCGGTTGGGCGTGCCTGCGGGAAAGAACAGCCCCGCATGTTTGGGATCGGCAAAGACCACCGCACCGGGGCGGGCATAGGCGGGCAGATCAAACAGAAGCGCGGCAATCTCGACCGGTGTAACCGGCGCGGTCGGGGCGACCACAAGGATCAGACGATCATCAGAGCCATGACACAGCGCCGCGCCCTTGATCCGGGGGTCGGCGGTCGCGCGGGATTCGACCCATTCAGGCGAAATATTGCGCCCGGCCCCGGTCACGATCAGCGCGTCGCGCCGCCCGTCGACCACAAGACGGCCCGCGTGGAAATGCCCGTTATCACCGGTGTGCCAGCGCGCAGGCGCGGGCGGACCATTGAGATAGCCTTGCATCACCGTAGGGCCGGCGACCGTGATTTCGCCATCAATGATCTGCACATCAAGCGGGGCCAGAACCCGGCCAACGGTGCCCGCCATAGCATCCCCCGGCGGGTTCATCGCCACCACGGCGCAGCATTCCGACAGGCCATAACCTTCGCAAACCGGGATGCCATGGCCGTGCGCGCGCATCAGAACCGCAGGCGGCGTCAACGCCCCGCCCACGGCCACAAAGCGCAGCGAGGCAGGCGCCTCTGCGGCCCCGGCGTCGATTTCATCAAGCCAACGCGCCAGAAGCGACGGCGCCAAAAGGCTTGTCGTGGGGTTTTCGCGCACCATCGCCGCCACAAACGGCGCCACCGGCCCGCTCAAAAGCGCGAATGTCGCCCCGGCGGAAAACACGGTTTCGGCCCCCGCAAGGATTGGCAGGAACACACCACAGGACTGTTCGAGCAGTTGCGCCAGCGGCAGCACCGACAGGTGCTTGTCGCGCGCAGTGGCCCCAACCACATCCGCAAGCGCCATCACCGAGGCCGAGAGCTGTTTGTCGCCAAGCACCACGCCCTTGGGTCGCCCCGAAGAGCCCGAGGTGTAGATCACACGGGTGGCGCCACCGCCATACTCAGGCAAGTCCGCACCCGTCCCAGGCGTATTCGGCGCGATCACCGGCAGGCCGAAAGACGCCGCGCGCGGCGCGCCGATAATGGCACCCACATCGGCATCGGCCAGCACATGCGCCTGTTGCTCAGGGCTGAAGAAAAACGGCATCGGCACAAGACGGCGCCCGCTTAGCGTGACGGCAAGATCGGCCACCACGAAATCGACCCCGCCGGGCACGGCAATGCCAATCACCGGTGGCGCACCGGCAAGGGCATGGGTGAGAGCGGTCACACGCCCCGCAAGTGCGCGCCAGTCAAGCGCGCGCGCCTCGTCGCGAAACGCGGGCGCATTCGGGCGCTGCCCCGCATTGCGCGCCAGGGCCGCAAAGACCTCGTGCATCAGGACACCTTGCGGCGCGGATTAAGCGTTACCGGCTGTGGCGGCAAATGATCGCCAAAGGCACACACCCACGGGTCGCTGTCATAATACCGCCCCCAATCGCCGGGGTTTGCCACCCGGTCAGGTCGGGCCGGCGCCAGCATCACATGCGCCATTCCGGCCCGGCGCAACAAACGGCGCAGCGGGGCGGTGGCGGTAAAAACACCCCACTCCATTCCGCGCTCGCGGCCCCAGCCGATGATCGCATCCAGAACCGGCAACACCGGGAACGGCGAGGTGGCCGCCATCGACACCACCTCAAGCACCTTGCCCGCCTCAACGGGGCCATGGCCACATTCGCTCAGAACCTTGTCAAACGGGCTCTCAAGGTAACAATCAGAAAAGAACCCGTCCTGCGCCGTGCGGATACCCGCGACACAGGTGATCTGTCCGGTATGATTGCGGGCGGTTACCAGAGTTGGGGCAAAGCTGCGGATCGTGGCGCCATAGGTGTCACGGTAAACGCTTGCCACGTGATCCTGCGCCTCGACGATGGCAACAGGGCACAGGGTGTCTTGCGGGGTCATGAAGATTATTTGCATGATCGGCCTCAATCCGATCCCCATCATTGGGGGAACAGGACGGATTTGGACGCCGAGCCTTACACAACACTTACAATTCCTATTTTTTTGCGCGCTGTTGCGGCGCCAACCCGCTTTCGGCAGTTGGCAGATCAAACACAAACACCGCGCCGCCGCCCAGGCGATCCTCGATCCGACATCGCCCGCCATGCGCCTCGGCCACGGCACGCACAATCGCCAAACCAATTCCGGCCCCGCCATCCGCCACCGCCCCGCCCCGCTGGAAGCGGTCAAACAGCATGTCCTTAAGGTCATCAGGCACACCCGGCCCGGTATCGGACACCCGCCAGCCCGGCGGATTTTCACAAAGCTCGATCTCGACCTCGCCGCCGACAGGCGCATGGCCAAGCGCGTTACGCACAAGATTGCCAAGCGCCACGGATAAAAGACCGGCGTGCCCGCGCGCGGGCACGCAATGTGCACCGCTGACGGCAAGGCTGCGCTTGGCACGCAGCGCCGGAATGCTTTTCTCGCGCGCCAGATCAAGCGCGATCTGGTAAAGATCGACCTCGGTCATGGCGCTTTCCCCGATTGCATCGGCGCGCGCCAGATCGATCAGCTGGGCAAACATCCGGTCGAGCCGCGACATATCCGCCAGCAGATCCCGGCGATAGGGGCCATCCTCAAGCCCCTCGATGGTCGAGCGCAGAACGGCCAGAGGCGTACGGACCTCATGGGCCACGTTCGAGGAAAAATCGCGCTGTGCCTGATAACCCCGTTCAAGCCGGTCAAAGGCCCGGTTCACATTGTCGATCAGCGGGCGGATTTCGCTCGGCATGCCCTTGACGCTCAGCCGCCTGTCCGGGGCGCCGGGCGCAATATTGCGCAACTGACCTACTGCCCGGCGCAGCGGTTCCTGGGTACGGCGCGCCGTGGCAATCGCCGCCGTCAGAACGATGATGACGCCGACAATGACCCAGCTCAGCTGTTCCTTAAGTTCATCGAGAAGCATGATCAGCTGGTTGCGGCGGCCTTGTGACGACAGTCTGGAAACCAGAAAAAGGCGCCCACCCGGCCCCTCGACCACAAGCCCAAGCCGCCCGCCATCCAGCATGACCGTCCCTTGCCGGGCCTCGCGTAGCAAGGCTTTGCGCTCGGAAAGTTCCAGATCAGACATCTCAGAGCCGACGATTGGGCGAAAATCGCTATCAAACACCGTATAGCGGAACACCCCACCCGGCCCGGTGAAGCGGATCGAGTTGGCAGGCAGCCCAAGATCGGCGGCCTCGGGATCAAACTGCGCCAGGATCTCTTTGGCTTCGCGGCGCAATTCGCCCTCTGTCCGCTCTTGCAGATGGTCATAGAATTCAAACGACATGATCGCAGCAGCCGCCAGGACGCACAGCACCAGGGCAATGGAAATGTTGATCACCAGCTTGCGCAAAAGCGATCCGCGCTGTCCGATCACACGCCGTATGCCAATCCTCACAGCCCGTCATCCTCGAGCACATAACCGATCCCGCGCAGGGTCTCGATCTGCGGGGTTGCGCCCAGATTGGCCAGTTTTTTGCGCAAGCGGTGCGCGGCCACCTCGATCGCATTGGGGGTGGGCGTGTCGTCAAACCCGTAGAGCGCGTTTTCGATATTGTCGCGCGTCAGAATGCGCCCTTTGCGGCGCATGAACGCCTCCAGAAGGTCAAGCTCGCGGCGCGACAGCCTGACCCGCTCGCCGTCGATCCGCACCTCTCGGCCAATCGTATCAAAGCTTAGATTTCCCGCCGTCAGATGCAGCCCAAGCACCCCGCCCGGACGGCGCAACACGGCACGCAGCCGCGCCACCAACTCCTCTGCCGCGAAGGGTTTGACCAGATAGTCATCCGATCCGCCATTAAGCCCCGCCAGCCGATCCTCAAGCGTGTCGCGGGCGGTACAGATCACCACCGGCGTATCGGGCCGCTCGGCGCGCAACTGCTCCAATAGCGCCATACCGTCGATATCCGGCAAGCCGAGATCAAGCACGATGGCGTCATAGCCATAGCTGCGCGCGGCGTGCATCGCATCGGCCCCGTTGGTGACGCAATCGACGACGAAATAATTGCGCTGAAGACTGGCTGCCGTGTTCTGGGCAAGCCGTTCGTTATCTTCGATATAAAGCAGCCGCACGGCGTGCCATCTCCTGTTTGTTACGCGCGGCAGAATTGGCTGACGCTCGCGCGATCCTTGATCTTCGTGACCAGATCGGCAAGGCGAAATTATCCTGCACGCAAACGGCATGCGCAAGACCACCGGATTCTGACACAAATTTTGCCGGGGCAGATCTCTTGGCCTAAGGTACGGCAAAACCTCCGTTATGCCCGGCACATTCAAAAATTTGCCCTTTTCGCCTGGTCTTGTCAAAAACGGTCCGTTTGGATTTGTGGACAATGCCCAAGCCTGATTTGCCGAGCAGCAAGAGGATCAAAGGAATAGACGTGTGAATAACTTCGCGACGGCGGCAAGCAATAACTGCGCTCATCGGTGGTGCATGCCTTGCGTAGGGCGTGGTTCTTCAGGCCCTCTATCCTGCCCACGACACGGTTGTTGGCGCTATGCTCTTGGTTTTTTGCCATCTCATCCCGGGGGCCTACTATGAACCTGTCGTGCACAAAGCCCATCGCCGCGCGGCTATCGGGGTTCAATTGGGGCGCTCCACGCAAGGGAGACATGCGGCGGGGCGCATCTATTCGGCGCAAGGTCTGACCTACCCGCAATCGGCGCACCGGGAATCGGACTGGCGACCACCGCAACGGTCATGCGGCCGATGATCATCAACGGCCCCAGAGGCCCGCCCGCGCCACCAGCGCTTCAAGTGTCTCGCGCTCCATTAGGCGCTGCGTTTCGACCAGGACCGAAGGCGCATTTCAGGTTGCCTGCATCGATGCTACCGGATCGATGGCCCTTACCTCGATCCCGCCATCGACCTCGCGCAGGATCACAGTGCAGGGCTGCATCTCGACGTCCAGCTGCTTCATTGTCGCCTTGGCGTCGATTTCAGTCAGGATGCCAAAGCCCTTGTCGGTCAAAGCCGCGCGGGTGCGTGCGCCGACGGCGTCAAGATCAGCGTCCGCTATCGTCCGCTATCAGGCGGCTAATCGTGTAGCCCATTGAAACCTCTTTCGGTTCATTTACGCAGTATTTGACCAGCGCCGCGATGGCGAGGCCGACCAGCACAAGGATGACGATCATCCAGAGCCAGCCAAAGCCCATACCCAAACCCATGCCATAGTCGTTCCTCATCATTCTCTCCTCATCTGTAATGCGGTTGTCCCCGCCAACCGGCACCAAGTCCGATTGGCAGAGGCAAGGCGCGTGTCAGGTGTTGGCCATCATTCCCTTGCCCATCCCTTGCCCATGCCCGGCATTCCGTCCTGCTGTCCGCTCACCTGGCTTTGCATCATCGCTGCCATTGCAGCCATTTCGCTTTTCGTCACCTGCGCGTCGCCGTCCGGATCGTGCATCTGGAAGGCGCGCCGTTGGAGTCGGTGTCACAGGTCGCGAGATCGGCGTGAATGCCCACCGCATTACAATTTTTCGCCGCGAAGACGCAGCGCGTTGGCAATCACCGACACGGATGAAAGGCTCATCGCGGCGGCGGCCACGATGGGCGAGAGCAGGATGCCGAAGAACGGGTAGAGAATGCCCGCTGCCAGAGGCACGCCCGCGCTGTTGTAGACGAAGGCGAAGAACAGGTTCTGGCGGATGTTGCGCATCGTCGCTTCGGCCAGCCGCCGCGCCCGGACAATCCCGCCAAGGTCGCCTTTGACCAGCGTGATTCCGGCGCTCTCGACGGCCACGTCAGCCCCGGTGCCCATGGCGATGCCGACATCCGCCTCGGCCAGTGCGGGGGCGTCGTTCACACCATCCCCGGCCATGGCGACCGACAGCCCTTCGCCTTTCAGTTTCCTAACCAGGGCGTTCTTGCCCTCCGGACTGACCTCGGCGTGGATCTCGTCGATTTCGAGTGTTTTGCCGACGGCCTGGGCCGTGGCTTTGGCGTCACCCGTCGCCATGATGATGCGCAGCCCAAGATCGTGCAGCGCGCGAATGGCGTTTGGTGTGGTCTCCTTGATCCGGTCCGCAACGGCGATCAGGCCTGCGGGCCTGCCGTCTGCGGCGACAAACATCGCCGTCTTGCCCTCCGCCTGAAGCGCCCTGGCCCGGTCACTCAGAGGGCCCATGTCGATACCGAGATCCTTCATCAGCGCGGCATTGCCAAGCGCCACCTTGCGACCCTCCACCGTGCCCGTAACGCCCTTGCCGGTGATGGCCTCGAACTCGGAACTGTCGCGCTTCGGCGCATTCCGGTCCCCGGCCCCCGCGACAATCGCCTCAGCCAGCGGGTGTTCCGATCCGCGTTCCAGCGCGGCCGCGATCGAGAGAAGGTCGGCTTCCCCGAAGCCCTCGGCCGGTTCTGCATCTGTCAGCGTCGGCTTGCCCTCGGTCAGCGTGCCGGTCTTGTCGACGATCAGGACATCGACCGATGCGAAGCGTTCCAATGCCTCGGCATCGCGGATCAGGACACCTGCTCCGGCGCCGCGTCCGGTGGCGACCATGATCGACATCGGCGTGGCAAGGCCCAGGGCGCACGGGCAGGCGATGATCAGGACCGAGACCGCAGCGACAAAGGCATAGGACAGCGCGGGTGCGGGACCAAAGATCGCCCAGACGACAAAGGCCAAAACGGCGACCCCGACGACGGCGGGCACGAAATATACTGCCACCCTGTCCGCCATCGCCTGGATCGGCGCGCGGGACCGTTGCGCCTTGGCGACCATCTCGACAATGCGATTCAGCGTCGTGTCAGAGCCGACGTTCTGCGCCTCCATCAGGAAACTGCCGGTCTTGTTGAGCGTGCCGCCGGTGACTGCCTCGCCTGCGACCTTTTCCACCGGGACGGGTTCGCCCGTAATCATGCTTTCATCGACAGAAGAGCGGCCCTCGGTCACGACACCGTCCACCGGCACGCTTTCACCGGGCCGGACCCGCAGCACATCGCCCGAGCGCAGGTCCTCCAGCGGCACGTCCTCTTCCTTGCCGTTCGACCTGACCCGCCGGGCTGTCTTGGGCGCAAGATTCATCAGCGCGCGGATCGCATCGCCGGTGCGTTCGCGCGCCGCCAGTTCCATGACCTGTCCGATCAGCACCAGCACTAGGATCACCGCCGCCGCTTCGAAATAGACCGGAGCCATGCCCATAGCGTCGCGCATCGTGTCAGGAAACAGCCCCGGCGCAATCAGCGAGATGACGGAAAACAGGTAGGCGGCCCCGGTGCCGAGCGCGATCAGCGTCCACATGTTGGGGTTTCGATTCACGACAGAGGACCAGCCACGTTTGAAGAACGGCCAGCAGACCAGGGCAACCGGGGTTGCGAGCGCGAATTGCAGCCAGCCAAAGGCGGTGTGTCCGATCCAGTCGGCGAAGGGGATGCCGACATGGCTGCCCATTTCCAGCAGGAAGACCATCAGCGCCAGCGGCGCAGTAATCCACAGACGCCGCTTGAAATCCACATATTCCGGGTTGGGGCCGACGTCTGCCGAGGGCGTCATCGGCTCCAGCGCCATGCCGCATTTCGGGCAGTCTCCGGGGTGATCCTGCACGATCTCCGGGTGCATCGGGCAAGTGTATTGCGTGCCTTCGGGCATCGAGTCGGTCGCCGGTCGGTCGCCCAGATATTTCTGTGGGTCAGCCTCGAACTTGGACTGACAACTGGAGGAGCAGAAGTAGAACCTCTGGCCCTCTTGTTTCGACATATGTGCGGCTGTCGCACGCTCGACCGCCATGCCACAGACCGGGTCCTTGGCGGTGCGAAAGGCCTCTGGCTCTGCCACGAATTTTTTCCGACAGACATCTGAGCAAAAATGATAGGTGTGGCCGTCATGCTCTACCGTCGGCTTGCCCGCATTCGGGTCGACCATCATCCCACAGACCGGATCACGGATGGTTTCCGTCGAGGGTTCGTTCTGGTGAGAGTGTGCAGCATGATCGTCAGCCATGGGGCTATCCTTTCGGTGCGCGGGATTGCAGAGTTCATTAGATAGGGCTTCCAGTTATTGGAAGGTCAAGGGGCCGTTTATCCTCTGCCACTGAACTGGTCCGCCATTATAGTTAGGAAGCCGAGGATGAAAGATGGGAATCAAGCGACATAAACCGGATGAGATTGTCACTAAATTACAGTAGGTTGAGGTGCTTTACAGCCCAGGAGTGCCGCGTGTTAAGGCCCTTCGGCAGGCGTAGATAATGTGGCCGTCCCTGGAACCATTCACACGTTCCAAAGCGGCTTCGGGAATCTTCCCGCCCTGTAGATATGTACGGACTCTCGGGATGCTTCCTGTAAGCTCTCAATCTTTGAGATGGATAAATATAATGATTACAGTTACTTAACAAAAGTCGAGCGCCCTAAACGCCCCTAAGATGAAAAAAGACGGCCACTGGCCCCCTTGTCGTTTTATCTCGTTTGCCCGCACCGTTCGCGCCTTTGGCTTTGCTCTCGGGCTTGGGCGCGGTTGCCGCGACCTTTGCCATAAGGGGCTGAAGGGTGTTGAGCGATTGCAGGTGAACGAACAGCACCTCAAGCTCAGCAAAGACAAACGGATAGCGCCGCATGATATCGCCTGAACATTGCACCGGCAAGAGTGGCAAATACCCTGACCCTTGGCCACATTTTTCGCAGCCCCCCTTGACCTTCCTGTCACTGGACCCCCCATCTGTGCCTCAAACGTAAAAGGCAGGACACCCAATGACCTCCAGCACACAGATCAGGATCGACGTTCAGGGCCTGAGTTGCGCCGGCTGTGCCGGACGCGCCGAACGCGCCCTATCCGGCGTGGCGGGCGTTAGCGACGTTGCGGTCAATTTCGCCACCGGCCGCGCGCAGATGCGCCTTGAGGGCGCGGATACCACCGCCATCGCCGAGGCCCTGAGCGCCGCAAATTATCCCGCCCGCGAAGATACCGTGACATTGAGTGTCTCAGGCATGACCTGTGCGTCTTGCGTCGGCCGCGCCGAGCGCGCGCTTTTGACGGTGCCGACGGTCCTGTCGGCCTCGGTCAATCTGGCGACCGAAACTGCGCAGGTGCGCTATCTGCCGGGGACTACGGATGCCAACCGGCTTGCCCGCGTCCTGACCGAGGCCGGATATCCCGCCCGCCCCAAAGAGGCCGCCAGCGATGATCAGGCCACGCGCCGCGCCGCCGAGACCAGCCGTGCCCGCCGCCAAACCCTGATTGCCGCCGCTCTGAGCCTGCCGGTTTTTGTGCTTGAAATGGGCAGCCACGTGATCCCTGGCATGGCCGCACTCATTGAGGGCAGCATCGGCACAACAACCTCCTGGACCGTGCAATTCATCCTCACGACGCTGGTGCTTGCCTGGCCGGGGCGACAGTTCTTTCGCCTCGGCATCCCCGCGCTTGCCAAGGCGGCACCCGACATGAACAACCTTGTCGCGCTTGGCGCCTCGGCGGCCTGGGCCTATTCGACGCTGGCGCTTTTGGCGCCCGATATTTTGCCCGAAGGCAGCCGCGCCGTCTATTTCGAGGTCGCCGCCGTGATCGTCACCCTGATCCTTCTCGGCCGCTGGCTTGAGGCGCGCGCCAAGGGGCGCACCGGGGCCGCGATCCAGAAACTGAT
>CBDTZA010000039.1:0-9715 GCA_965364785.1 uncultured Roseovarius sp.
TCATGATCAACTGCAACCCCGAAACGGTTTCGACCGATTACGACACCTCGGACCGGTTGTATTTTGAGCCGCTGACATTCGAGCATGTGATGGAAATTCTGACCACCGAACAGGAAAACGGCACCCTGCACGGCGTCATCGTTCAGTTTGGCGGTCAAACCCCGCTCAAGCTTGCCCGCGCGCTTGAGGCCGAGGGCATTCCGATCCTCGGCACCACGCCGGATGCGATTGACCTGGCCGAAGACCGCGAGCGTTTTCAGTCGCTTGTCACCAAGCTTGGCCTCAAGCAGCCGCATAACGGCATCGCCTCAACCGACGCGCAGGCAATGGCGATTGCCGAGGATATCGGCTTTCCTCTGGTGATCCGCCCCTCTTACGTTCTGGGCGGGCGGGCGATGGAAATCGTGCGCGATATGGCCCATCTGGAACGCTATATCGCCGAGGCGGTTGTGGTGTCTGGCGATAGCCCGGTTTTGCTTGATAGCTATCTGTCGGGCGCGATTGAATGCGATGTCGACGCGCTTTGCGACGGCGAAAACGTGCATGTCGCGGGCATCATGCAACATATCGAAGAGGCCGGCGTGCATTCGGGCGACAGTGCCTGTTCCCTGCCGCCCTATTCGCTCAGCGACGACATGATCGCGCGCATCAAGGTCCAGACCGAGGCGCTTGCTCTGGCGCTGAATGTGGTCGGGTTGATGAACGTGCAATTTGCGGTCAAGGACGATGAAATCTACCTGATCGAGGTGAACCCGCGTGCCAGCCGCACGGTGCCTTTCGTGGCCAAGGCGACGGATTCGGCGATTGCCGCGATTGCCGCGCGCCTCATGGCGGGCGAGAAAATGTCCGCCTTCCCGTTCCGTGGCCCCTACCCCAAAGACACCAAGCCCGGCACCCTGCCGATGGCCGATCAGATGACGCTGGCCGATCCCAACATGCCGTGGTTCTCGGTCAAAGAGGCGGTTCTGCCGTTTGCGCGCTTCCCCGGTGTGGATACGATCCTTGGCCCGGAAATGCGCTCGACCGGCGAGGTGATGGGTTGGGATGTGTCCTTCCCGCGCGCCTTCCTCAAGGCGCAGATGGGCGCCGGCGTGGACCTGCCGGAAAGCGGCAAGGTCTTTATCTCGATCAAGGATGCCGACAAGACGGCGCAACTGGTTGAGGCGGTCAAGGTGCTGGTCGATCTTGGCTTCACCATTGTCGCCACCCGCGGCACGGCGGCCTTCCTGCAAGAACAGGGCCTCACCTGCGAGGTGATCAACAAGGTCTATGAGGGGCGCCCCAATATCGTTGATATGCTGAAAGACGGGCAGATCGCGCTTGTGATGAACACCACCGAAGGCACGCAAGCGGTTGAAGACAGCCGCGAAATCCGCTCAGTCGCGCTTTATGACAAGATCCCCTATTTCACTACTGCCGCCGGGTCGCATGCCGCAGCCCTGGCCATCAAGGCCCGCCAGGAAGGCGAGTTGAAGGTGATGCCGCTGCAAGGCAGCAGCAACTGATTATCAGACGTGCGCCGTATGTCGGTGCGCGTCGCGATTATCCTGGTCGTTTTCAGACATCGTAACGACGAATTCGGGAGCTATGCTTTTAGCGCGTAGCGGCGTTGCGGCAACTGCATGAATTTTATCTATTTTACCTATTGCGCTATGAGAAATTTCGCATATGTGCTGGGCACAGACGATGAAACGACAATGTTCGATACACCAAAGACGGAGGCCAGCCATGAACCGCGACCAACTGAACCGTGAATTGCGTATGCACAGTGCCACCTGGCCTGCCGTTGCGATCGTCTATGGCACTATCGTGGGGACCATGGTCCTGTCGGCTATGGCGATCCTCTGATAGGCGCACGCGCGCTTTTTAAAACCTCTTGAAATGCAAAATGGCGGTGGGTTGCCCCATCCGCCATTTCAGTATGTTTATCGCATCAAACCCTTAGCTGCTGACGACCTTTGGATCTTTCGGGTCAATCCGCGCCGCGGCCGCATCGCCAATATTGTCGATCCCGCGCTCTTCCAGAAGCGTGGTAAGCCAGTTCGGGTCCATCTCTGGCACCGAGCTAAGCAGCAGGTCGGTATAGGGATGGTGGGGCGGTGTGAACATATCGTCCTTGGGGCCCTGTTCCACCACCTTGCCGTGCTGCATCACCACCACCTCATCCGCGATAGAGCGGACCGTGGCCAGATCGTGGGTGATGAACATATAGGCCAGGTTCAACTCACCCTGAAGCCGGTCCAGCAACCGCAGGATACCTTCGGCCACCAGCTGATCGAGCGCCGAGGTGACCTCGTCGCAGACGATAAAGGTGGGTTCGGCCGCAAGTGCGCGGGCGATGCCGATCCGCTGTTTTTGCCCACCTGAAAGTTCGGGTGGATAGCGGTTATAGTATAGCGACGGCTCCAGCTCGATCAGATCAAGCAATTCATCCACCCGGTTCTTGAGCTTGGCGCCCTTCAGCCCCGAGTAAAACGCCGCTGGCCGGCCGATGATCTCGGAGATCTTAACCTTGGGATTCAGCGCCGTATCGGCCATCTGATAGATCATCTGACACTGGCGCAGCTGATCCTTGGTGCGATTGCGGTAATCGGGTGGAAAGGCTTCGCCCTTGAACAGGATCTCACCCTTTGAAGGCGGTAAAAGCCCGGTAATACAGCGCGCCACAGTCGACTTACCAGAGCCGGATTCACCCACGACAGCGACGGTCATGCCCTCGTAGATGTCAAAGCTGACATCATCCAGAACCTTGTCGCCGCCAGTATAGGATGCATCGACATTTTTCACCGAAATCAGCGGCACCCCATCCTTGGGGCGGTATTTCTGCGGGCTTTCAAAGCTTCGCACCGCCCAAAGGGATTTGGTGTATTCCTCTTGCGGATTGTCCAGCATCTCCTTGGTCGAGGCTTCTTCGACCTCTTCGCCCTTGAGCAGCACCTTGATCGTGTCGGCCATCTGCGCCACCACCGCCAGATCGTGGGTGATATAGATCGCAGCGGTGTTGTATTCCTCGACGATGTCACGGATCGCGGCCAAAACCTCGATCTGGGTGGTCACGTCAAGCGCCGTGGTCGGCTCGTCAAAGATGATCAGATCAGGGCGACAGGACATTGCCATCGCCGTCATCGCACGCTGCAACTGTCCGCCAGAGACCTGGTGGGGATAGCGAAAGCCGATTTCCAAAGGGTTCGGCAGGCGGAGCTTTTCATAAAGCTCCATCGCATCCTCCTGCGCCTCAACCCGCTTTTTCAGGCGATATTGCAGGGGCGCTTCGGTGTGCTGGTCGATGATCTTATGGGCCGGGTTGAACGAGGCTGCCGCCGATTGCGCCACATAGGCAATTCGCGAGCCGCGCAACGCGCGCCGCTCGCTTTCGGTGGCGGTGGTCAACTCCATCCCGTCAAATTCGATCGAGCCATCCGAGATACGCGTGCCATCGCGCGCGTACCCCATACAGGCCGCCCCGATCGTGGATTTGCCGGCGCCGGATTCACCGATCAGGCCCATCACTTCGCCACGGTGAAGGGTCAGGTCGACACCCTTGATGATGTCGACCCAGCTTTCATCGGAATAGCCCTGAATTTTCAGGTTCCTGATTTTCAGAATAACGTCTTTTTTCTTTATCATATCCGATTACCCTTTCAGGCCAGAGGAGCGGTGCAGCATCCAGTCGACCACAAAGTTGATCGCAACGGTCAACAGGGCGATGGCCCCCGCGGGAATAAGCGGGGTGATGTCACCGAACGAGATCAGCGTCGCATTCTCGCGCACCATCGACCCCCAATCCGCGGTCGGTGGCTGAATGCCAAGGCCAAGGAAGCTGAGGCCGGCGATGAGAAGGAACACAAAGCAGAATTCCAGCCCGAATTCGGCCACCAGAGGCGCGGTCGAGTTGGGCAGGATTTCACGCCTGATAAGATACCAGGTGCGCTCGCCACGCAGTTTGGCCGCTTCGATATAATCCATCACCACCACGTTGCCCGCAACCGCGCGCGTCAGGCGGAACACCCGAGGGCTATAGATCACCGCGACAACCAGGATCAGGATGATCTCGGACGGGTTGAAGATCACCAGCATGCCAAGCGCAAAGGCAGTAGAGACCCCGGCCAGAACGGCCAGACCTATGATCCAGCCCATGACGCTTCGCTCAGACACCGCCGTGACCACCAGTAGCCCCGTTGCAGCGGCAAAAATGGTCAGCAGAGTGAAGCTTGTCGTGTTATTGGCCAAATCACCCCCAAAGATCGACAGCATCAAAAGCGCGAAGATCAGCGACGGGATCGACATGATCACATCCGATGTACGTGCCAGGATTTGATCAAACCAGCCGCCAGTGGTCGCCGCCAGAAGACCGGCCAAAGCCCCCAGCAGGAACGCCATGACCGTACCGGCCAGAGCCAGAGCCACCGTGTTGCGCGCGCCAAAGATGAGCCGGCTGAACATATCGCGGCCAAGCTGATCGCCCCCCAAAAGCATGGTTTCATCCGGCGGTGCGAAGGCCGAGGAAATAATCTGAGCCTCGCCAAAAGGCGCGATCCATGGCGCAAAGATACCCGCGATGGCATAGGTGAAGATGATGAACATCCCAAACCCGGCCGTCAGCGGCGCAGTGCGCAATTCCTTGGCAAGATTGGTTGGCGCGATGGCCACCAAAAACTCGCGGAAGGCATAAGATACCATCGCCGAGAGCGCCAGAAGCCCCGCACAAATCGCAACCCCGCGCAGCGCGCTAACCCCGCCGACAATGCCCAGAATGAAGGACACCAGCGTCAGGGAAAACAGCAACAGGAAGGCAGACCGCTTATTGTAAAACGCCGCAAGGCAAGAGCCACCCAGAAGCAGAAAGTAGTAGATAATGACGAAAACATTCATGTCTCTGCCCCCTTATTTCGGATGCCGCAGGCGCGGGTTGGTCAAAATAGCCCCCACATCCGCCGCAAGGTTAAGAAGGATAAAGGTCGCCGCAAAAATCAAGCAGACGGCCTGTACCACGGGGAAGTCACGTTTCGACACCGAATCGACAAGCGCCTGTCCGATGCCGGGATAGACAAAGACCACCTCGACAAGCACCACACCGGTGATGAGATAGGCAAGGTTCAATGCGATCACGTTGATGATCGGCGCCCAGGCATTGGGAAGCGCGTGTTTCACAATCACCTTCCAGGGCGGCGTGCCCTTGAGGCGGGCCATCTCGATATAGGGCGAGGCCAGAAGATTGATGATCGCCGCCCGGGTCATGCGCATCATATGCGCCGTCACCACAAGCACCAGCGTCAGCGCCGGCAGGAAGGTCCGGTGCAGAAGCTCGCCAAAAGTCATGTCATTGCTCAGGCTGGCAATGGCCGGGAACATGCCGGTCTTGACCGCCAGATAGAGAATCAGGATGTAGCCCAGAAAGAATTCGGGACTTGAAATCGAAGTGAGGGTAATAACGTTAACAACCCGGTCAAAGATCGAGTTGCGCATAAGCGCCACGAGAACGCCCAGAGTAATCGAGATCGGCACCGCGATAACGGCGGCATATGCAGCCAGGAAAAGCGTATTGGCAAGGCGTGTGCTGATCGTGTTGACGACGCTTTCACCGGTAACGATGGAATTGCCAAAGTCGAGCGTGATCGCGTTGGCCAGCCACTCAAAATATCGCACAAGTGCCGGCTGATCCAACCCCATTTCCTTGCGCAAAGCGGCAAGGTTTTCCGGTGTTGCGCCCTGACCCAGAACCGCCTGGGCGATATCGCCCGGCAGCAATTCGACCATGAAGAAGATGATAGCTGAAATAATCAGCAAAATCCCCACCCCTAGCCCAAGCCGTTTTCCAACGAGCCCTAGAATATCTCCCATTTGTCCCTCCTGCTGTCTGCTCTGGCATCCGATGTCTCATATGAGCACAGATTGCCGGTTTGGCAGATTCGTTTTTTTGCTCTGACCGGGTTTTAATGTTGTCCGGCTCTGGCTTGTGGCCCCGACGCAGTTTGGGAAATCAATCGGATGCGCCGAAGCAGTGAAAACCCGGCGCCATTGACGCCGGGTTTCGGTGTTGTATTTAGCCTTCGAACCACCAGCGGCTGGCGGCGCGGGCGCCATCCATCTGCCAGCTTGCGGCAAGATCCGGTCCATGCTGGACGTTCTTGCGCCGCGCGTAGACGAAGTTCGGGAAGAACGGGATGATCGTGCCGCCATCATCACGGGCCAGCAACGCCATCTCATGATACATCTCGGCGCGGCGGGTGTTGTCCAGTTCCGATTTGGCCTGAAGCAGCAGCTCGTTGAACCGTGCGTTCTGCCAATGTGCTTCGTTCCAGGCCGCATCGTCCTTGTAGGCGAGGCTATACATCACATCCGGTGTCGGGCGCGCCCCCCACTGAACCACACACCACGGCTTTTTCAGCCAGACATCCGAATAATAGCCATCGTTCGGCTCGCGGACAACGTTGATGTCGATGCCCGCTTTCTTCGCCTGCTGGGAATAAAGAACGCACATGTCCACCGCGCCGGAAAAGACCGAGTCCGCCACGCTGAGATTCACCGAGATCCCTTCGGCACCGGCCTTTTTCAGCAATGCCTTGGCCTGTTCCGGATCATATTCGCGCTGTGGGATATCATCGGGCCAATAGGGCATTGCTGGCGAATGATGAAAGTCATTGCCAATCGAGGCCGCACCATAGGCGATTTTATCGTTGATCTCGTTGCGGTTCATCGCCAGCTTCATGGCGTTGCGCACATCGACATTGTCGAACGGCGCCATATCGCACATCATCGGCATGGTGATCGCGGCGGCCGAGGGCACGTTGTCGATCACGATGTTCGGATCACGCTGAAGCAGCGCCAGCGTCTTAAGTTCAAGCTGGGTGATCGCATCTACATCGCCGGTGACAAGCGCGGTCTGACGGGCGTTCGGATCGTTCAGAACCGTGATCACGACCTCATCGAAATAGGCGCCATCAAGGTGCCAGTCATCGTGACGCACAAGCGAATAGCCAACCCCGAATTGGGTGCTGGTAAGCTTGTAGGGGCCACAGCCATCGCCGGACTGCCATTCTGCTGTGCCATCCGCATTCGCGGGCACAACGGCCATGTGGTAATCGGTCATCAGCCAAGGCAGATCGGCATTGCCAGAGCCCAGCTTGATAGTGATCGAATGATCGCCGTTATCCACGATATCCTGAACATCGGTCAAAAGCGCCTTGGCCGCCGATGTCGATCCTTCGCCACGGTGATGGTTCAGCGACGCGATGACATCGTTGGCTGTCACTTTGGCACCGCTGTGGAAGGTGGCCTTGGGGTTGAGTGTGAACGTCCATTCCGTGGCCTCCGGGCTTGCCGACCATTCGCTTGCCACATCCGGCCCCAGAGAGCCATCAGGCTCGATCAGGGTCAGATACGAGCGGAACGTGAGCGCCAGCTGGATCGTCGAGAAGGTCACATAGGTGCCCGGATCGTGGGTGTCGGATGTGTTGCCGTCATGGGCACCCAGGCGGAAGATCCCACCGCGCGATGGTGCCGCTTGGGCAGAGGTGCCCCAAAGGCCGGTTGCCGCCGAGGCAGTAACACCCGCAGCAGCCGCATAATTCATGAACGAGCGCCGCGATATGGTCCCCGTACGGGCCGCTTCTGCGAGCCGGTCCAAAAGGACCTGATCCTTGTTCTTTTTCATAAGATTTCCCTGTTTGTTATGTGAGCTGTCATTGGAGGGGTCATTTCTCTGACCCTCATCAAAAGCTTCCTTTTCCGATCACTTGAGAGGATGCTTAAATACGACATTACTCAAGCAAAACACGAAACTGGCCGTGTTTCCAGCCCTTAATCCTTAAGACGCCAAAGTTTCGAGGCGAAAGATTTTATACATTTTACTCATTATGCACGTAAAAAGCTAGCCGCGCCGCGCGCGCAACTTGGAAAAGTAATCGAGTCGTTTCTTGAGTTCACGTTCAAAGCCGCGCTCAACCGGCTGATAAAGAACCGGACGTTTCATAGTGTCGGGAAAGTAATTCTGGCCCGAAAACCCGTCTTCCGCGTCATGATCATAAGCATAGCCTGCGCCATATCCCTGTCCTTGCATAAGCTTGGTCGGCGCGTTCAGAATATGCTTGGGCGGTGGCTCGCTTCCGGTTTTCTTGGCCTCGCGCATCGCGGCCTTATAAGCCACATAACCGGCGTTCGATTTGGGCGCGAGCGCCAGATAGGTGACCGCCTGGGCCAACGCCAATTCGCCCTCGGGGCTTCCAAGGCGTTCATAGGTTTCCCAGGCATGCAGACAGACAGTTTGCGCCTGCGGGTCGGCAAGGCCAATATCCTCGACCGCCATGCGGATGATGCGCCGCGCAAGGTAACGCGGGTCTTCGCCGCCGGTCAGCATCCGCGCGAACCAGTAAAGCGCTGCGTCGGGGTCCGATCCACGCACTGACTTGTGCAGCGCCGAGATCAGGTTGTAATGCTCATCCCCGCCCTTGTCGTATTTTGCCGCGCGCTTCATCAGGCGGCTGGCAAGTGCGGTTTTGTCAAGTTTGGCCTCGGTTTTCCACGCCGCAACCTGCTCGATCAGGTTAAGCAATGCACGCCCATCGCCATCGGCCATTTCCAACAAGGCCTCGCGCGCCGGGCCATCCAGCGGCAAGGTGCGGCCGATATCGGCCTCGGCCCGCTGTGCCAGCCGTTCCAGATCGGACAGCACCAGCCGCTCCAGCACCAGAACCTGCGCGCGGCTCAGAAGGGCGGCGTTTAGCTCGAAACTGGGGTTTTCGGTGGTCGCGCCAACCAAAAGGATCGTGCCATCCTCCATATGCGGCAGAAAGCCGTCCTGCTGCGCCTTGTTGAAGCGGTGGATCTCATCAACGAACAACAGCGTGCCCTGCCCATTGGCGCGGCGATGCTTGGCCTCTTCAAAAACTTTGCGCAGGTCCGGCATGCCGGTGAAAATTGCACTGATCTGCACGAAATGCAGGTCGGTTTCATCCGCCAAAAGCCGCGCGATTGTGGTTTTGCCCACGCCGGGCGGGCCCCAAAAGACCAGCGAGGTCAGGCTGCCAGAGGAAAGCATCACTCCAAGCGGCGCCTCGGGGCCAAGCACCTGATCCTGTCCGATCACATCGCCAAGCTTGCGCGGACGCAGCCGGTCGGCCAAGGGGCGCGGCGCGTTTTTATGCGGCGCATCGGGAGGAGTTTGAAAGAGATCAGCCATGCGTGCATCCTAACCCGCCTTGGCCTGTCGCGCACGCAGATATGCGAGGGCCACGCCCGGATCGCAAGCCAGAGCCGCACAACGACACGGGGGCTTGCCCAAACAGATAACGCCGCCAACCATGGGTCAGCGGCGTCTTAAATCTTGGTCGCGTGATGTGCGATCAGGCCTCGTCGGCCTCAACCTCAAAAGCCGCAACACGAGCCTTGTCGCCCGCACCTTTGGCGTTCACATCGCGGTCAACGAACTCGATGATCGCCATGGGCGCCATGTCGCCATAACGGAACCCGGCCTTGAGAACGCGGACATAACCGCCCTGACGGTCCTTGTAACGGGGGCCAAGCACGTCAAACAGTTTGGTGACATACTGGTCTTGCTTCAGCTGCGCGGCGGCCTGACGGCGCGCGTGAAGATCACCACGTTTGCCCAGCGTGATCATTTTCTCGATGATCCGGCGCAGTTCTTTGGCCTTGGGCAGGGTGGTTTTGATTTGCTCATGTTCGATGAGCGAGCCGGCCATGTTCGCCCACAGCGCCT
>CBDTZA010000040.1:0-9612 GCA_965364785.1 uncultured Roseovarius sp.
GGTCAGCATTGGCTCGATCACGACCTTAGAGCGGTCGCCAAAGGGCTGCATGATGGGTTTGTTGTCGACCATCGGGATAGTGGGATGCATGCCCGCCCGAGTTTCGTCGTCGGCGGCCTCCCATTCGGGGTTGGGGATTATCACCGCCAGACCCTCAGTTGTAATCTGGTCGATGACTTTTTCGCGGGCGTCAAACCGGTCGAGGCCGCGCAGGTCGTCGGGGACGAGGTTTAGGGTGTCGACCTCGGTGCCGGTAAAGTCAGCGCCGTTGGCAATCTCCTGCGCGCGGGTGGCGCAGGTGGCATAGTCGGCCCCGTCGTCGCGC
The DNA here is from genome assembly GCA_965364785.1 of uncultured Roseovarius sp. Classification (GTDB taxonomy): domain Bacteria; phylum Pseudomonadota; class Alphaproteobacteria; order Rhodobacterales; family Rhodobacteraceae; genus Roseovarius. The sequence goes on from CBDTZA010000040.1 coordinate 326, forward strand.
ATGTGGGCGCGGGTATCCATCAGGCGGTAGAGCGGGATGTTGTTGCGTTCGGCCACGGCATAGTCGTTGAAGTCATGCGCGCCGGTGATTTTCACCGCGCCCGAGCCAAAGGTGGGATCGGGGTATTCATCGGTGATGATCGGGATCAGGCGGCGATGTTCCTTGGGGCCAACCGGAATTTCGCAGAGTTTTCCAACGATTGACGCGTAACGTTCATCCGATGGATGAACAGCAACCGCACCATCACCCAGCATGGTTTCGGGCCGTGTGGTGGCAATCGAGATATAATCGCGGGTCTCGCGCAGGGTCACCTTGCCGTCTTCGTCTTTCTCGACATAGTCATAGGTCTGCCCGCCCGCCAGCGGGTATTTGAAGTGCCACATATGGCCCGGCACTTCGGTGTTTTCAACCTCAAGATCGGAAATCGCGGTTTCAAAATGCGGGTCCCAGTTGACCAATCGCTTGCCGCGATAGATCAGGCCCTTATTGTACATATCGACAAAGACCTTGATCACGGCGTCGTGGAAATTGCCCTCTTCACCCGCAGGCGCGCCGGGTGCGCCCGACATGGTAAAGGCATTGCGCGACCAGTCACAGGAGGCGCCAAGGCGCTTGAGCTGATTGATGATGGTGTCGCCGGATTCAGTCTTCCACTCCCAGACCTTTTCAAGGAACGCCTCGCGCCCAAGCTCTCGGCGACCCGGCTGGCCTTCGGCGGCCAGTTTACGTTCGACCACCATCTGGGTGGCGATGCCGGCGTGATCCTGGCCCGGTTGCCAGAGGGTGTCATGGCCGCGCATCCGGTGCCAGCGCACAAGAATATCCTGAAGCGTGTTGTTGAACGCGTGCCCCATGTGAAGGCTGCCGGTTACGTTAGGCGGCGGGATCATGATGCTAAAGGGTTCGGCGCCCGGTTTGGCATTGGCCCCGGCCTTGAACGCCCCGGCCGTTTCCCATGCTTCATAGAGGCGATTTTCGGCCTCGGTCGCGTTGAATGTCTTTTCCATCGCCATGACGTTATTTCCTGCGCATTTGAGGTTTGCCAGACGTCTAGCGAATGCAGCGCCCGAGTAAAAGACTACAGCGGCAATTTGTTGGGTTTTGGGTGGGTGACACGGGCGGCAATCGCGCGCAGACTGTGTTCAGGACAGATAAAGGGCAGGGCATGGACGGGATACGGCAATGGCGGATCGCGCCGGGGGGTAAGGCCGAGCTTGTTGAGGCTGAGAGCGGGGCTTTTGCCCAGGCGGCGACGGGTGGATTTGTCTGGGTGCATGTGAATTGTGCGCGACCGGGTGCGCGCGAATGGCTTGAAGTCGCCCCGCTGGAGCCGCTGATCCTGCGCGCGCTTCTGGCGCCTGAGACGCGGCCGCGCTGTACGACCCATGGCAACGGGGTGTTGCTCAACCTGCGCGGCGTGAACCTAAACCCCGGCGACGAGGTCGAGGATATGGTGTCGCTTCGGATGTGGGTGAGCGCAAGCCTGGTGGTGACGGTTCAGCTGCGTCGCCTGATGGCTGTCGGCGATGTGCATGAGAGTATCGAGCGCGGCCAGGGACCGGATGGCGCGGGCGAGTTGGTGGCGCGGCTGGCGCTGCGGCTGGCGGATCGGGTCGAGCCGGTGGTGGCGGGGCTGAATGAAAAGATCGATGTGCTTGAGGATCAGGTGATCGAGGGATTGGGCGCGCTCAGCCGTCGGGATCTGGGCGATATCCGCCGTGTGGCCATCGTGTTGCGCCGCCATTTGGCACCGCAGCGCGACGCGCTCAGCACGTTTGAGATCGAAGATCAGGCCTGGCTGCGCGCCCATGATCGCAGCCGCCTGCGCGAGGCGACAGAGCGGATGACCCGGCTGGCCGAAGAGCTTGACGCGATCCGGGATCGTGCGCAGGTGGTGCATGATCAGATCATGGATGCGCGCGCCGAAGCGATGAACAAACAGATGCTGCTGCTGTCGGTGGTGGCGGCGATTTTCCTGCCGCTTGGACTTTTGACCGGACTTTTGGGGATCAATGTCGGCGGCATACCAGGGGTGGATGATCCGAATGCTTTTTGGATCGTTTGCGCTGGTCTGCTGGGGATTGGATTTGTCCTGATGCTGGTTTTTTGGCGAGCGGGGCTTTTGGGGAGGCGGTAGCGGCGATTTTTCTGCGAAAAATCGTACGCCAAGAAAATTCGCAGAATTTTCGTTGAGGCGATCAGGCGCCTCGGTCCAGTTTGGTGGACAAATGGATCAGGCTCTCTGAACTGCGCACGCCCTTGGCCTCGCCGATGCGATCAAGGGTGTCGTCAAGCGCTTGGGTTGTCTCGGCCTCAAGCGTCACAATCAGATCAAACCGCCCCGAGGTGGTATGCACGCGGCGCACCTGCGGCAAGGATTTGAGCCGCGCCAGCACCGCCGGGCCAGACCGCGGTTCGATGCTGACGAGGGCGGTGGCGTGCAAGGTGGCGCGCGCCTTTTGCCCAAGCCGCAGGGTATAGCCCGCGATCACGCCGCTGGCCTCAAGCCGGTCAAGCCGGGCCTGAACGGTTGTGCGCGCAAGGCCAAGCTTGCGCGCCAATGTGGCCACGGGCAGGCGTGCATTCTCCGCCAAGAGCGACAGAAGTGCGCGGTCTGTTTCGTCGATTTGCATGAATTATCCTACATTATGACGATCATTTAGAGCATTTTATACGAAGTGCCACGCTAAATCGACGTGAAATCACCGCATACTCATGAGAAAAGAGCAGCAAAGGTTTCCCCATGCGCAATTCCCCCAACTGGCCCGATCCTCGGGCGCATATCCTGCGCCATGCGCCCGACGCGGCGGTACTTTATTTCAGCCCTGATATGCTTCAGACCACCGCGCGGCGGTTTCAGGCCGGGTTTGACGGGCTGGTGACCTATGCCGTCAAGGCCAATCCGGGCGAAGAGGTTCTGGCCAATCTGGTGGCGGCGGGGATCGGGGCGTTTGACGTGGCCAGCCCCGAGGAAATGCGCGCCGTGCGCCGGGTCTGCCCGATGGCGGTGTTGCATTATAACAATCCTGTGCGCTCGCCCGCAGAGGTGGCTGTGGCCGTCGATATGGGGGTGCGGTCGTTTTCCATCGATTGCCTGAGCGAGCTTGATAAACTGACCGGCCATGTCGCGCCGGATGCCGAGATAAGCGTGCGCCTTGCCCTGCCAGTGCGCGGGGCGGCCTATGATTTTGGCGCAAAATTCGGCGCCGGACCAGAGCGCGCAGCGGAGCTTTTGCAAGCGGTTGCCGCGCGCGGGTTCACCCCGTCGATGACCTTTCACCCCGGCACCCAATGCGCTGATCCGGCGGCCTGGGGGGCCTATATTGGCACCGTTGCCAAGGTCGCAGAGGCGGCGGGCGTGCGCCTCAGCCGTCTGAATGTGGGCGGTGGCTTTGCCGCGCACCGGGTTGGGCAGGCCCCTGATCTTGAGGCGATTTTTACCCATATCCGTGCCGAGGTGGACCGTGTTTTTGGCGCCGATGCGCCGGATCTGGTCTGCGAGCCGGGCCGCGCGATGGTGGCAGAGGCCTTTACCTTGGTGGTGAGGGTCAAGGCGCTGCGCGACTGTGGCGCGGTGTTCCTGAATGACGGGGTTTATGGCGGCTTGACAGAGATCCGAGATATCGGCGCGCCGGATCGGATTGCGGTGATGGCACCCGATGGCACGCCGCGTCTTGGTGCACCGCACGAACGTGTCATCTTTGGCCCCACTTGCGACAGCATTGATCGCTTGCCTGACCCGCTGGCCTTGCCTGGTGATCTGCAAGAGGGCGATTATCTGCTGATCTCGGGCATGGGCGCCTATACCCAAAGCCTGAGCACCGGCTTTAATGGCTATGGATTAAGCGATGTGGTGACCGTAGCCATGGTTTAGGCGCGCCTGCTCTGGACAAGGGCGGTTGCCGGGTTAGTGTCCCTTTCCAAGCGGAGAGGGCACAGGCCATGGAAAAGTTCGGGAAAAGCCAGCCGGTCATACGCGTGGAGGACGCGCGGTTTCTGACCGGTCAGGGCCGCTATGTCGATGATACCACACCCGAGGGCGCGTTGCGCAGCTATGTCTTTCGCTCACCGGTGGCGCACGCTGTGATCACCTTGCTTGACCTGGACGCGGCGCGCGCTCTGCCTGGCGTGCATCTGGTGCTTGGCGCCGATGATCTGGCAGCGGCCGGCGTCACCGAGGGGCTGGCCTTTAACCTTGTCACCAATCGCGACGGCACCAAGGGCGCGGCCCCGCGTCGCCCGCTTCTGGCCGAAGGGCGAGTGCGTTTTGTCGGCGAGCCGGTGGCGTTTATCGTGGCCGAAACGATGGACCTCGCGCGCGATGCAGCAGAGCTGATCGAGTTCGACTATGACGATCTGCCGGCACATATGGCGCTTTGCATGGGCGGCGAGGCGCTGCATCCCGAAGCGCCGGACAATCGCGCCTTTGACTGGGAAATGGGCGATGTCGCAGCCGCCGAGGCGGCGCTTGCCGTGTCGGCCCATGTGGTGCGCCTTACCGTGGCCGACAACCGGGTCATCGCCAACTCGATGGAGCCGCGCGGCTGTTTTGCAGAGCCTCTGGGCGAGCGGATTCACGTCTCGGTCAACGCCCAAGGGGTCTGGGGCACCAAGCGTAATCTGGCGCGCATTCTGGGCATGCCGCCCGAGGCGATCCGCGTCACCAACCCCGATGTTGGCGGCGGCTTTGGCACCAAGGCGATGGATTACCCCGAGACGTTTCTGGCGGCCCATGCAGCGCGGACGTTGAACCGGCCGGTGCGCTGGATGTCGGATCGCGGCGAGGCGATGCTAAGCGATAATGGCGCGCGTGCGCTTGAGCATGATCTGGTGATGGGATTTGACAGCGATCTGCGCATCACTGGCTACCGCGTCGACACGCGCTGTGATCTGGGGGCCTATAATAGCACCATGGGGCAGGTCATTCAGACCGATCTTTTTGCCAAGGTCCTGATGGGCGCCTATGACGTTCAGGCGACCTATCTGCATGTCGAGGGGTTTTACACCAACACCACGCAGGTCGATGCCTATCGCGGCGCCGGTCGCCCTGAGGCGATTTATGCGCTTGAGCGGATCATCGACCGCGCGGCGCGCGAGTTGGGCGTCGATACATGGGAGTTGCACCGCCGCAATTTCATCCGCCCCGATCAGTTTCCCTATGTCTCGGCCACGGGCGAGACCTATGACGTGGGCGAGTTCGACCGCGTGCTAAGCCGCGCCGAAGCGTTCGCCGACCGATCCGGCTTTGCCGCACGGCAGGCCGAGAGCAAGTCGCGCGGGCGCCTGCGGGGCATAGGCCTTTGTTACTATATCGAAAGCATTCTGGGTAATCCTTCAGAAACGGCAAAGGTTGAATTTCACGAGGATGGGCGCGTGTTGATTTATGTGGGCACACAAAGCAACGGGCAGGGGCATGAGACGGTCTATGCCCGGTTCCTGGCCGATCAGACCGGCATCCTGATGCAGATGATCCGCGTGATTCAGGGCGATAGTGACCTGATTGCCAATGGCGGCGGCACCGGCGGGTCGCGCTCTGTCACCACGCAGAGCAATGCCATGCTGGCGACCGTGTCAAAGATGATCGAGGCGTTCACGCCTTACCTTGCGGGTAAAATGAGCGTGGCTGCGGGCGATGTCGCCTTTGATGACGAGCGGTTTCGCGCGCCGGGGTCAAACCTGACACCGACGCTGATCGAGGCGGCGGCACTGGCGCGCGGGGATGGGCGCAGCGATCTGCTGGTGCATGAAGAAACCGCCACCTTGCCGGGGCGCTCTTATCCCAATGGCGCGCATGTGGCCGAGGTCGAGGTGGACCCGGAGACCGGCCAGATCAGTGTTGAGCGTTACACGGTGGTTGACGATTTCGGAAACCTTATCAACCCCTTGCTGGTTGAAGGACAGGTGCATGGCGGCGTCGTGCAGGGTATTGGTCAGGCACTTTGGGAGCATGTGGTGCATGATGGTGATGGTCAACTGCTCACGGCAAGTTTCATGGACTATGCGATGCCAAGGGCCGATGATATGCCTATGTTTGGTTTTGCAATAGAACCCGTGCCCTCAACCGCCAATCCGATGGGCATGAAAGGGTGTGGCGAGGCGGGCACCGTCGGTGCAATGGCCGCCACGGCCAATGCGGTGGCTGACGCGCTATGGCAGGCAGGGGTGCGGCAGGCGGATATGCCGTTCACGCCCCACAGGGTATGGAAGATGGTAAATGACGGTATGGCGTCAGTGGGCTAAATCCCTTTACGAGCTGGTCCTGCCGGGGCAGCACAGCGGACACACGACCTTTGCCCACCGGCGCGGCCCGGTCATCCATGTTCTGATACTCGACGGCACCATGTCATCGCTCTCGGAGGGGTGCGAAAGCAATGCGGGCCTGACCTATAAGCTTTTGAGTGAAGCCGTCGGCAGCGCCGTGTCGCTTTATTACGAGGCCGGATTGCAATGGTATGACTGGCGCACCACGCCCGATGTGATGCTTGGGCGCGGGTTGAACCGGCAGATCCGGCGCGCCTATGGCTATCTTGCCAGCCGCTATCGCCCCGGTGACCGGATCTTTCTGTTTGGCTATTCGCGCGGCGCCTATGCGGTACGCTCGCTGGCGGGGGTGATCGACCGGATCGGGTTGTTGCGCGCCGAAGAGGCGACCGAGCGCAATGTGAGAACCGCCTATCGCCACTATCAATGCCGACCGGAAAGTGAGGCCAGCCAGACCTTTTCGCGCCTGCATTGCCACCCATCGGCAGAGGTCGAGATGGTCGGCGTCTGGGACACGGTCAAGGCCTTGGGGATGCGCCTGCCGGTTCTGTGGCGGTTTCGGGCGGACGTGCATGGGTTTCACAATCACCACCTTGGCTCGACGATCAAACACGGGTTTCACGCACTCGCGCTGGACGAGACGCGCAATGCCTATGCGCCGGTGTTGTGGAGCTGTCCGCCGGGATTTGACGGACATGTCGAACAGGTCTGGTTTCGCGGCACCCATGGCGATGTCGGTGGTCAGCTTGGCGGGTTTCACGCGGCGCGCCCGTTATCGAATATCCCGCTGGTGTGGATGCTGGAACAGGCGATCGGATGCGGGCTTCACCTGCCAGAGGGATGGCGCGGGCGCTTTAAGGTGGATATCGCCGCGCCCTCTGTGGGCTCGTGGAGTGGCTGGGGCAAGATTTTCCTGATGCGCCGCGCCCGTGTGGTCGGGGTTGATCCGTCAGAGCGGCTTCATGAAAGCGTCGAAGGGCGCAAGACAGGCGTGCATCGTGGCGCGCGGGCTTTGGTCGAGATGAAAGAGCCGGGCGGCGTCTAGCTGCCCCCTTTTCGGGAGGCCCACCCACCCACCCCCTCCCGAAAAGGGGGCAGGGCAAGTGTGGTTAGTCGGTTTCAGGGCGCATGATGATGCAGGTGGTCGATCCGGTGGCGTAAAGCCGGCCGTCTTTCACCCCGCGCAATTCGCCGTTGGCCACCCCGGTCGAGCGGCCGGAATGCACCACGTTGCCAATCGCTTGAACGGCTGTGTCAAGCGGCAGGGCGCGGGTGATATTCACCTTATATTCCAACGTGGTATAGACTTCGCCGCGCGCCAGTTTGGTCATCACCGCACAGGCCATGCAGCTATCAAGGATCGCCCCAAACCAGCCGCCATGCACCCCGCGCATCGGGTTGGTCACATCAAAGCCGGGCGTGCCTTCAAAGATCACCCGACCGTCCTCGGCCAAAATCGGCCAGAACCCAAGCGTTGCCCCGATCGGTGGCCCGGCAAGCCTGCCTGCGATCATGTCCTGCATAAACTCAAGGCCCGACCGCGATAAGAGGTCGGACCAGTCGGGCAAATCGTCAAGTGATGTGGCGTGCCGTGCTGGCATCTTCGGCCCCTCCTGATCCTTTGCATGAAAGGTAGGCGGGGTCGATAGAGCAGTGCAAGCGGCTTATGCCACGTGGCGCAGTTCCACTTTGGGGGTCACGCCAAGCGCATGACACACATCGCGTGTCAGTTCCGGGCGGTTGAGCGTATAGAAATGCAGGTCTTCCACCCCGCCCTCGATCAGGTCGCTGCAAAGCTCGGTCGCAAGCGCTGTGGCCAGAAGGTCGTGGCGGTCGTCGCGAATGGCCTTGTCAAACGCATCATCAAGCCATGCCGGTACCTGTGTGCCACAGGCGAGGGCAAATTTGCGCGTCCCGGTCCAGTTTTCAATCGGTAGAATGCCGGGGATGATAGGCGCGTTGATACCCGCCTTTGCACAGGCATCGCGGAAGCGGAAAAACGTATCGGCTTCAAAGAAAAACTGGGTGATCGCTTCGCTGGCACCGGCATCAATCTTGCGCTTGAGCCAGTCGATATCGGCTTTTTGGCTGGCGGCCTCGGGGTGTTTTTCGGGGTAGGCGCCAACGCGGATGTTGAATTTACCGGTGTCGGCCAGCGCCGAAATCAGCTCGCAGCTATTGCTGAACCCTTGCGGGTGCGCGGTAAAACCGTCCGAGCCCTTGGGCGGGTCGCCACGCAGGGCGACAATCTCGGTCACGCCTGCGGCGGCAAACTGATCCGCGATTTCAAGCGTTTCCTCGCGGCTTGCGTCAACGCAGGTCAGATGCGCCGCCACATTAAGGCTGGTGGCCTTGTGCAGCGTGCCAACCGCGTCGCGGGTCAACTCGCGGGTGGTGCCGCCGGCCCCGTAGGTCACCGAGACAAAGCGCGGCTCAAGCGGGGCCAGCGTCTGGACCGTGTCCCACAGGCGAAAAGAAGCCTCGAGCGACTTGGGGGGGAAGAATTCAAACGAAATCCGGGGCGTTTTCATTGTTATAATCCTACTCGGGGTTTTCCTGTTGTCCTCTTGTTGCAGGATGCGCTTTGTGAGACAACTTCATAAAATTCATGGTTTGAATGAGGTTCGCTAATATATGCATATCGAGTTTCGGCATCTCAAAACCATCCGCGCCATTCATCAGGCCGGTGGTTTGGCCAAGGCGGCAGATCAGCTGCACATCACCCAATCGGCGCTGAGCCATCAGATCAAGGGGCTGGAAGATCAGGCCGGGGTAGAGCTTTTTGTGCGTCGTTCCAAGCCGTTACGCCTATCGGCGGCGGGGCATCGCCTGTTGCGGGTGGCCGAAAGGATCCTGCCCGAGATGGAGGCGCTTGAGGCCGAATTTGACAGTCTGCGCGAAGGCAGCGCCGGGCGGCTTCATATCGCGATTGAATGTCATGCCTGTTTTGAATGGCTCTTTCCGGTGCTTGAGGCGTTTCTCAAGACTTGGGGCGAGGTTGATGTCGACATCCGCCCCGGCCTTGC
>CBDTZA010000041.1:0-9513 GCA_965364785.1 uncultured Roseovarius sp.
AATCCCGACCGGGTGGCGCTTTATGGCTATGCGCATGTGCCGTGGATGGCCAAGCGCCAACAGATGATCCCCTCAGAGGCCCTGCCGACTCCGCAAGAGCGGCTGGGGCTGTTCGAAACCGCCCGCAAGCTGTTTCTCTGGGACGGTTACGAAGAGATCGGGATCGACCATTTCGCAAGCCCCGGTGACGGACTTGCCGTGGCGCAAAAGGCCGGGCACTTGCGGCGAAATTTTCAGGGCTATACCGATGACACCTCTGATGTGCTGATCGGTGTCGGGGCCTCGTCAATCTCTCGTTTCCCGCAAGGCTATGCCCAAAACGCCGCCGCCACCGGCGCCCATACCGGCGCCATCCGCGAGGGCCGCTTTTCCATCACGCGCGGCCATCGCTTTAGCGCCGAAGACAAGATGCGCGGGCGGATGATCGAGGCATTGATGTGCGATTTCCGCATTGATACCGGTGAAATCACACGCTCATTCGACATCACCCCCGCAGCACTTGCGGCGATGTTCGATCAGGTCGATGCCGCCTTTCCGGGGCTGCTTCTGACGGATCAGGGCGGGTTGTTTGTCCCGCCTGCGGCACGTCCCCTGACCCGCATGATCGCGCGCCAGTTCGACGTATATGCAATGAACGCCGACGGCCACAGCTCGGCGATCTAGCTCTCGCCGACGACCCTCGACATCTCGGCGTAAGAGGCCAAGGCGAACTCGGCCATCATGGTATCGTGCCAGCGCGCATCAAACTGTGCGCGGATTGGCGCGCTGATGCTTGGCGTGCCCCCGCCCACCTTGCCGCTGGCAACCTTGGTGGCGATGCCACCGGGCGGCAGACCACAGGCCGCATCACGCGAGACGCGCAAGAGATGGTCATCAAACTTGTGCCCGTTTTGCTTCATGAACGCGAAATCTGCCTGCTGCGTGGCGAGCGCGCGCACGGCGGAATCGGCGGTCATACCGATGAAATCCGCCACACGGTTCACCACCCCCGGCAGGTCGCGTTTCATCCCCTCAAAGGACACCAGCAACACCTCAGACCGATCCCGCTGGCGCCACCAAGACGCTGCATGGGTCCAATAATTATGGCTGTCGGGGCGGTTCAGGTAATAGTCGGAAAACTCCGAAATCGTGATCGACCCGACCTCGAAATGCCAACCCTCCAGAAACCGATAGAGCGAGAGCATCGCATCGCAGGGATCGCGCAACACCACGATATAGCGCGCGCCCTTGGGGATTTCATCCCACCCTAGATGGCTTTTAAAGGCACGAGGCCGGGCAACCTGCGGCGCATTCAAATCCCATCCCATGTCACCGGCCAATTCAAGCCAGGGCACGACCTCAGTGATCTCGTCGAACGCCGTTGAGCCACCCGTGCGCAACCCGTGGACAATCTGCTGCATCCACGTGGTGCCGCATTTGGCATAGGGCGTCACGAAAATGTCGCTCGGCTCGGGGATGAAATCGAGTCCGCGCTGATAGCTTTCCCCGGTCACGAAATTCTCGGTCTGCCGGACCATTTCCGCGATGCTTCTGGGGCGGCTCAGGGTCAAGGTTCAGGTCACGTCTTGAGGTCAAGCGCGGCTTGCAGAAGTGCGCGCGCATAGTCGGTCTTGGGCGCAGAAAACAGCGCCTCGGCCTCGCCCTCTTCAATCACGTCGCCCTGCTTCATCACCAGCACCCGATGGCTCATCGCGCGCACCACGTTCAGGTCATGGCTGATGAACAGATAGGCCAGCCCGTATTTCACCTGCAAATCGCGCAACAGGTCCACGATCTGGACCTGCACGGTCATATCAAGCGCCGATGTCGGTTCGTCCAGCACCACAAGCTTGGGGCGCAGGATCATCGCCCGCGCAATCGCGATCCGCTGTCTCTGGCCACCGGAAAACTCATGCGGATAACGATCCATCATCGCCGGGTTAAGGCCCACCTCTTCCATCACCTCGGCCACCAGCACGCGCTGAGGGCGGCCATCGGGGCTGCCGTGTACACCCATGCCTTCGGCGATGATCTGCTCACAGGTCATGCGCGGGCTCAGGCTTCCATACGGGTCCTGAAAGACAATCTGCATGTCGGCGCGGTGGCGGCGCAATTCGCGCGTGGACCAAGCATGCACATCGCCGCCGTCAAAGGTGATCTTCCCCTCGGATGCAATCAGCCGCATGATCGCCAGCGCCAGCGTCGTCTTGCCCGACCCGCTTTCGCCGACAATGCCAAGCGTCTCACCGGCCCGCACCGTCAGGTTGGCGTCATTGACCGCCTTCACATACCCCACCGTGCGTTTCATAAACCCTTTCTGAATCGGGAACCAGACGCGCAGGGCCTCGGTTTGCACCATCACCGGCGCGCCTCCGGGCACCGGGGCGGGATGGCCCACCGCGCGCGCGCCCAGCAATTTGCGGGTATAGGGATGCTGCGGGTCGGCAAAGACGCGGGCCGTGGGCCCCTCTTCGACAATCTCGCCATCCTTCATCACGCAAACCCGGTCGGCAATCCGCTGCACAATGCTCAGATCATGGGTGATGAACAAAAGGCCCATCCCCTGTTCGCGCTTGAGCTCTGCCAACAGCTCTAGAATTTGCGCCTGAATGGTCACATCAAGCGCCGTTGTCGGCTCGTCCGCGATCAGGATATCGGGCTTGTTGGCCAGCGCCATGGCGATCATCACCCGCTGGCGTTGCCCACCCGACAACTGATGCGGATAGGCGCCAAGACGGCTCTCGGCGTCGCGGATGCCGACCCTTTGCAACAGCTCGATAATCCGCGCCCGCGCGGCGTCGCCGATCAGCCCCTGATGCAATTCAAGGCTTTCGCGGATCTGCCGCTCCAGCGTGTGCAGCGGGTTGAGCGAGGTCATCGGTTCCTGAAAGATAAAGCTGATATCGTTGCCGCGCACCTGTCGCAGCCGCTTATCATCTGCACCGATCATCTCTTGGCCGTCATAGGTGACGCTTCCCGACACCTCGGCAGACCCGCCAAGCAGCGACACGGTGCTCAGCGCCGTGACCGATTTGCCCGACCCGCTTTCGCCCACGATGGCGAGCGTTTCGCCGGGATTAAGGCTGAAAGACACACCCTTGACCGCCTCGATCAATTGCCCGTCCTGACGGAAACTTACCCGCAGGTCTTTGACCGTCAAAAGGCTCATTGAAATGTCTTTCTGGGATCAAAGGCATCCCGCACGCCCTCGAATATGAACACCAGAAGCGACAGCATGATGGCAAAGGCGAAAAACGCGGTAAAGGCAAGCCAGGGCGCCTGAAGGTTCTGCTTGGCCTGAAGGGTCAGCTCGCCCAGACTTGGCGAAGAGGATGGCAAACCAAAGCCCAGAAAATCCAGCCCCGCCAGTAATGAAATCGTGCCGGTGATCACGAACGGCAACATGGTCAGCGTCGCCACCATCGCATTGGGCAGCATATGGCGGAACATGATCGTGAGGTTGCTGACGCCAAGCGCCTTGGCCGCGCGCACATATTCAAGGTTGCGCGCGCGCAGAAACTCGGCGCGCACCACACCCACAAGGCCCATCCAGCCGAACAGCACGGTGATAAAGACCAAAAGCCAGAAACTGCGCGGCAGGATCGCGAACAGGATGATGATCACGTATAGCTGTGGGGTGGAAGACCATATCTCGATCACCCGCTGAAAAATAAGATCGGTGCGCCCGCCGAAAAATCCCTGCACAGCGCCCGCAAAAATCCCCATCACCGACGATAGCGCGGTTACGATCAGCGTGAACAACACCGACAGGCGAAACCCGTAAATCACCCGCGCCAGCACATCGCGCTTGGTGTCATCGGTGCCCAAAAGGTTTTGCCCATTGGGCGGCAAGGGCGCCGCGCCAGGCCGGTCAACGGTGGTGTTATAGCTATAGGGAATGGGCGGCCAAATGGCCCAGCCGGCCTCAATCTTTTCGCCCTCGACCACACCGTCGGCGGCATCTGTCATCACGCCCTCAGGATCGTCAAAACAGATATCAAGACCGCCGCTCGCGATCAGGCATTTCACCTCGGGGTCACGATAAATCGCCTCGGTTTCAAAATCGCCGCCAAAGGCGGTCTCGGGATAAAACCGAAACACCGGCATATAGAGCTCGCCCCGGTATTGCACGAGGATCGGCTTGTCATTGGCGACAAACTCGGCAAAGAGTGAAATACCAAAGACGATCGCAAACAGGATCAGCGACCAATAGGCCCGCCGGTTACGCCTGAAATTGCGCCAGCGACGTTGATTGAGCGGCGAGAGGGGCATCACCACACCCCACTTTCATCGTTCCAGAAATACTCCGGGGGACACGAAAATTCTGCGAATTTTCTTGGGGGGCAGCGCCCCCAATCCCAACTTGTCCTTGCGGCGCAAGCGTCGATCTTCATACGCCTCACCCTTCCCGCTTTTCAAAATCGATCCGCGGATCGACCAGCACATACATCAGGTCCGAGAGGATGCCGACAAGCAATCCGATCAGACCAAACAGAAACAGCGTGCCAAACATCACCGGGTAATCGCGTCCCACGGCGGCCTCGAACCCAAGCCGACCAAGCCCATCAAGGCTGAATATCGTCTCGATCAGAACCGAACCGCCAAAGAAAACCCCGATAAACACCGCCGGAAAGCCCGCAATCACGATCAGCATGGCATTGCGGAACACATGGCCATAAAGCACGCGGCGCTCGCTCAGCCCCTTGGCCCGCGCGGTCATCACGTAATGCTTTTTGATCTCATCGAGAAAGCTGTTCTTGGTCAGCAATGTTAGCGTCGCAAAGGCCGATATGGTCGAGGCCAGCACCGGCAGCGCGATATGCCAGAGATAATCCATCGCCTTGCCTACCAAAGACAGTTGCTCAAAATTATCCGACGTCAGGCCGCGCAGCGGAAACAGCTGCCAGTAACTGCCGCCTGCGAACAACACCAACAACATGATGGCGAACAAAAACGCCGGGATTGCATAGGCGACGATGATCACCGCGCTGGTCCATGTATCAAAGCGGTTGCCGTCGCCCACTGCCTTGCGAATGCCAAGCGGGATCGACACCAGATAGGCGATCACCGTTGACCAAAGCCCCAGCGTGATACTGACCGGCATCTTTTCCAGCACCAGATCAAGCACCTCGATTTTTCGGAAATAACTCTCGCCAAAATCAAGCCGCATGTAATTCCACATCATGTTGAAAAACCGCTCGAGCGGCGGCTTATCAAGGCCGAACTGCTCTTCCAGCTCTTTGATCAACTCAGGCGGAAGGCCGCGCGCGCCAAGATATTGCTCGTTTCCGCCGACACTTCCGGTCAGATCCTGACCGGTATCGCTGCCAGAGCCAGAGAAGCTTTCAAAGACGTTGCCCTGGCCTTGCATATTGGCAATCATCTGCTCGACCGGGCCGCCGGGCACGAATTGCACGAGGGCAAAGTTGATGATCATGATCCCCAAAAGCGTCGGAATGATCAGCAGCAGACGCCGCAGGATATAGGCGCCCATTTACACAGATCCCGCTGGCACGGTTCGTTGGATCACAGTGCGCCCGCGTCCTTCAACGCCTTGGCCTTATCCGCATTGTACCACCAGAAATCGAGCACCCCCGTCGCATAGCGCGGCAAAGGGTCGGGGTGGTCATACATGTCCCAATAAGCGACCCAGTTCTGATCGAGATACCAAGTCGGAATCATGAAAAACTCATAGCGCAGCGCCCGGTCAAGCGCGGTCAGGGCAACGTTCTGGCCCTCGGTCGTATCCGATTCAAGCGCGGCGTCGATGATTGCATCAACCATCGGGCTGGCAAGACCGGCCGGGTTGAACAGGCTGAACGCGGCCTCTTTGCTGCCATAGCGCTGTTGCAGGCCGGTGCCCGCCTCAAGAAACGCGGTATAGCTGTCAAAGATCAGATCATAGTCGCGATCGCGGCTGCGTTGCGTGTATTGCGCCGCGTCGATCTTATCAAACCGCGCGTCGATCCCCATCAGGGCCAGATTGCTGACAAAGCTTTCGACCACCGCCGACATCGTCGCAGAGCCTGAGGCGGAGATCGGAATCTCGATCTTCAGCACGTCGCCCTTGGCATTGCGGCGCTTTCCGTCATCGCCCACGGCCCAGCCGGCCTCATCCAAAAGGGTCATCGCACTGCGCAGGTTGCGCCGGTCATTCAACCGCGCACCGTTCGAGCTGTGCGCCATAACCGCAGGGGTGGTTAGCATGCCAGTCGGCACGATATCCCCAAGTGATTCGAGCAGCTCAAGTTCGGCCCCCGCAGGCACGCCAATCGCCTCTATCGGGGTGTCCTGCACAAAGGAGTGGCGTTGTTTGAACAGGCCATATTGCAGCGATTCATTGGTCCACTCGAAATTGAACGCAAGCGCGATCGCTTGCCGGACGCGGATATCCAGAAGCACCTCACGGCCGAGGTTGAACACAAAGCCCGAGGGCGTCGGCGGCATCCCGTCGGGAAGCTCGGCCTTCACCACATATCCCTTTTGAACCGCCGGAAAGTCATACCCCGTGGCCCAGGTTTTCGAATTGCCTTCGGGGCGGAAGGTATAGATGCCGGCCTTGAAGGCCTCGAACGCGGCATTGTCATCGGCGAAATACTCGATCCGGATCGTATCGAAATTATGCCGTCCCTTGTTGATCGGCAAATCGCGGCCCCAATAATCGGGATTGCGCTGATAGACGATGTTGCGGTTCACGTCATAGCTTGCCATTTGATAAGGCCCCGATCCGGGCGCTGCATCAAGGCGCGACTCGTCCAGACGGGCGTCGTTTTTCTCATACCAGGCCTTGGGAAAGACCGGCGTGCCACCGACCTGATCAATCAACGAGCGGCGCGAAATGCCTTCCGCAAAGGTGAACTTGACCCGGTGATCATCCAGCGCCTCGGCGCTCAGCACCCGGCGCTTGACCGCATCGGCATAGGATTTCAGGCCCTGTTCCAGAAACAGGTTATGCGAGAACACCACATCATGCGCCGTAACCGGCGTGCCATCGGCAAACCGCGCTTCGGGGCGCATGTGGAAGATGACCCAAGTTTTGCCCTCGTCATATTCAAGGCTTTCGGCCAAAAGCCCGTAGGCTTCGCTATAGCTGTCACCGGGAAGCGGCTCGCCGCTGGCCTCAGACGCACCAAGCAGGCTCTCGTAGACCATCCATGACAACCGCCCGGCACGGCCCTTGCGCGAATAGGGGTTCATCGAATCAAACGTGCCCGGCGCATAAAGCGAGATTTCACCGCCCTTGGGCGCATCGGGGTTCACGTAATCGAAATGCGAATAGTCGGCGGGGTATTTCAGATCGCCGAAATAGGAGTAGCCATGCGAGGTGATCACCTTGTCCTGTGCCTGCGCGCCCTGCGCCAGAAGCGCGGCAATCGACAGACCAATCGCGGCGGCCATCATCCGCAAGGACGCAAAATTCTGGGGGGCCCGGGCTTTGGCCGGGGCGTGGTATCCGGTCATATCATTTTCCTCCTGCCGCACCCATAACTGGCGCTTTTTCTCTCTAGGGCAAGCTAAGAGGGCGCCGCGCCTTGTTCAAGCACTGTCGGCCAAAAGCCCCGCAATTCCGGGTGATCGCCCATGAAAAAGGCCGCCAACCCGGTGGGTGGCGGCCTTGATGCGATGATGCGAGGCTTAGTTGGCGACGCTTTGCAGATAACCGATCACGTCGGCGCGGTCCTGTTCGTCTTTCAGACCCGGAAAGCCCATGCGGTTGCCAGCGGCAAAATCGCGCGGGTTTGTGATCCAGGCGCTAAGCGTGTCAACGGTCCACTCGCCTTCAACAGCGGTCAGAGCGTCGGAATATTTGAACCCGTCAACGCTGGCGATATCGCGGCCAACCACACCATAAAGCGAGGGGCCAGCACCATTCTTGCCGTCTTCGACCTTGTGGCAGGCGCCACATTTACGAAATACCTTTTTCCCGGCTTCAAGATCAGCGGCAGCAACCATTGCGGCAAAGTCAGAGGCCTCTGCGGCAGCAGGTGCAGCGGCGACTTCTTCAGCGGCAGGCGCAGCAGCGGCCTCTTCAGCGGCAGGCGCAGCGGCGACTTCTTCAGCGGCAGGCGCAGCAGCGGCCTCTTCAACGGCAGGCGCAGCAGCGGCTTCTTCGGTGGCAGGCGCAGCAGCAGCTTCTTCAACGGCAGGCGCAGCAGCGGCTTCTTCAGCACCAGCATTCGGGTCAACGTATTTGGCGCCGTCCACCTCATCAAGATAGGCGATCAGGTTCACGCGGTCTTCGGACTTGCTCAGACCAGCAAAGCCCATGGTGGTGCCCGGCGCATAGCCTTTGGGATTTTCCAGAAAGGCATAAAGGTTCTTCGGCGTCCAGACGTCTGCCACAGCTTCCAGAGCGCCGGAATAGCCAAACCCTTCGGCGGTATCCACGGTACGCCCGACCACATCATAGAGGTAGGGGCCGGTGGCGTTTTCGCCTTTTTCAAGCTTGTGACAGGCTTTGCATTTGCCAAAGACCTTTTCGCCCTTGCTTGCATCTGCGGCCAACAGCAGTTCGCCAAAGCTTGGGCCTGCATCGGCCGAGGCCGCGTCGCCACCTTCTTCGGCGCCGGTGTCAATCACATAACCCTGCGCGTGCTCGTCGCCGTGACCGCCGCCCATGGAGTAAATTGATTCTGCGGCCCAATTCCCCATCAGAAAGATAAGAAGGGCCCCGCAGAGCGCGCCAACGGTCTTGGTAAGTGTCATTGTGTCGAACATGGGCCCGTTTCCATTTAAACTGTCGTTGGCAGCGTATCTATCCGCTTCCCCTATGGGGGCGCAAGGTGTAGTTTACGCGACCAAATGCCCGACCGGGCCAAAAATACGGAAATTGTTCATGAAACAGCGCATTGCCTTTCAGGGAGAGCTTGGCGCCTACTCGCACCAGGCCTGCCGTGAAACCTATCCAGAGCTTGAGGCACTGCCCTGCCGGACGTTTGAAGACGCCATCGCCGCGGTGCGCGACGGCGAGGCCGAATTGGCGATGCTGCCGGTCGAAAACTCGACCTTCGGGCGGGTTGCCGACATTCACCACCTGTTGCCCGAATCGGGGCTGCACATCATCGCCGAGGCGTTTGTGCGCGTGCAGATAAGCCTTTTGGCGCTGCCCGGTGTGCGCCTTGATCAGGTTGAAAGCGCGATGAGCCACACCATGCTTTTGGGTCAGTGCCGCGCGTTCCTTGAACGCCACGGCATCCACCGTGTGACCGGCGCCGATACTGCCGGCTCGGCCCGCGACGTCGCCGAGGCCGGACAGCCGGAAATGGCCGCTCTTGCAAGCGCCTTGGCCGGCGAAATCTATGGGCTGGATGTGCTGGCCGAAGGCATCGAGGATCAGGGCAACAACACCACCCGGTTTCTGGTGATGGCGCGCGACCCCGATTTCACCCGCCGGGGCGAGGACGGGATGATGACAACCTTTGTCTTTGAGGTGCGCAACATTCCGGCGGCGCTTTACAAGGCGATGGGCGGGTTTGCGACCAATGGTGTCAACATGACCAAACTGGAAAGCTATATGGTCGGCGGCTCGTTCAC
>CBDTZA010000042.1:0-9416 GCA_965364785.1 uncultured Roseovarius sp.
GAGATACCACCCGCGCGGGCGGCCTCGATGATCGACGAATATCCGGT
This sequence comes from uncultured Roseovarius sp., assembly GCA_965364785.1. GTDB lineage: Bacteria > Pseudomonadota > Alphaproteobacteria > Rhodobacterales > Rhodobacteraceae > Roseovarius. The sequence goes on from CBDTZA010000042.1 coordinate 48, forward strand.
TCTGTCGGTAGTGGCCGCATTTGCACAAGGCAAGACCGTGATGCGCGGCGTCAAGGAACTGCGCGTCAAGGAAAGCGATCGGATCGCGGCGATGGCCGCAGGCCTGCGCGCGGGCGGTGTCGAGGTTGAAGATGGCCCGGACTGGTGGATCGTCACCGGTCTTGGCCATGGCAATGTGCCTGGCGGTCAGACCTGCGCCAGCCATCTTGATCATCGGATCGCGATGTCATTCCTGGTGATGGGCATGGCCACGCAAGACCCTGTCAGCGTCGATGACGCAAGTCCGATCGCCACATCCTTTCCGATTTTCGAGGGGTTGATGGCCAATCTTGGGGCAGATATCCGTCGCGGGTGATGGGGATGGCCCCGGATTGCCTTCGGCGAGAGTATTTTTGCCAAGAAGAAGCCGGGACGTCATGTGGCATTGAGCCATGTCAGAATTCCGAGAAGGAGAGCCGCCGATGACCGCACCTTTGCAAGATCTGATCGTACTGGACCTGACCCATGTTCTGGCCGGGCCGTTTGCGTCGATGACCCTTGGCGATCTGGGCGCGCGGGTGATCAAGGTCGAGCGGCCCGGAACCGGCGATGACACCCGCAGCTTTCCACCCTTCAAGGACGGTCAAAGCGCCTATTTTGCAGCCATTAACCATGGCAAACAGTCGATTGCGCTTGATCTGAAAGCCGACGGCGACCGGGCGATTTTTGATCAGCTTTTGGCGCGCGCCGATATCGTGCTGGAAAACTATCGCCCCGGTGTGATGGAAAAGCTCGGTTATGGCTGGGAGGAGCTGCATGCGCAGTTGCCCCGCCTGATCTATGGTGCGGTCAGCGGGTTTGGCCATACCGGGCCGGATGCCTTGCGCCCGGCCTATGACATGGTGGCGCAGGCCCGCGGTGGTGTGATGTCGATCACCGGTGAGAAAGATCGAGATCCGGTGCGCGTGGGCGCCTCGATCGGCGATATTGTGGCGGGCATGTTTCTGGCCCAGGGCGTGTTGGCGGCGGTGATTGATCGCGCCAAGACCGGTCTTGGGCGCAAGGTGGATGTGGCGATGCTCGACAGTCAGCTTGCCATTCTGGAGCATGCGATTGCCCTGACCACGGTCACCGGCGTGCCGCCTGTGCCATCGGGGGCGCGGCATCCCTCAATTACCCCGTTTGAGACCTTTCACGCCGTTGACGGTCTGTTTGTGATTGCGGCCGGCAATGATGTGCTTTTTGCCAAGCTGTGCGACGTTCTTGGCCTGCCTCTGGCGGATGACCCGCGCTTTGCCACCAACCCGGCGCGTTGTGACAACACCCGTCTGTTGAAGCGGTTGATCGAGGCGGTCACGCTTGAACACTCCAAGGCGCATTGGATTGCAGAGCTTGAGGGTGCAGGTGTGCCAACGGGACCGATTCAGAACGTGGCCGAAGTGTTGCAGGACCCGCAAATCCTGGCGCGGAACATGGTTGTTGACGTGTTGGACCATGCCGGTAAACCCGCCTTTGTGGCCGCCGGAAATCCGATCAAGATCAGCGGCTTGACCGATCCCAAAACCCGCGCGCCCGCGCCTGATCTGGATGGCGACCGGCAGGCTGTTCTCGATTGGTTGAAAAGACCGTGATCACCTTGTGAATCACTTGGTCAAGCTGGTGCAATACCCCTAGACTCAATTTATGGATGAAAGCACCTCTCCCAGAAAACTTACGCCTGAACCGCCCCCGGTCAAACTGGGTGTTATGCGCACGCTTTTGCGGCTTGCGGTGGTTGTGGTTGTGGTTATCGCGCTGCACAACGTTTTTATCCGGGCCGAGGCGTGGATTTCGGCCAGTCAGTATAGCTGGGCGGTGCCCGGCCTGACGCTTGCGGTGCTATTCCTCTATGCGCTGATGATTGCCATTCCTTTTGTGCCGGGGGTCGAGATCGGCCTGTCGGTCCTGGCGCTGAGCGGGCCAAGCGTGGCGCCGATGGTGTGGCTTGCCACCGCCCTTGGTCTTTCGCTTGCCTATATGGCGGGGTGCAAGGTACCCTATCGGTGGTTGCACCGGGTGTTTCTTGATTTGCACCTGACCGGGGCCTGTCGGCTGCTAAACCGGTTTGGGGATCTGCCGCCCAAGGGCCGTGTGGCTTTCCTGCAATCGCAGTTGCCCACGCGTTTTGGTCCCTATGTGTTGCGATTTCGCTATCTGGGGCTGGCAATTCTGATCAATATTCCGGGCAATTCATTGATTGGCGGCGGTGGCGGCATTGCCCTTTTGGCGGGCGTGTCGGGCCTTTTTCGGGTGCCGGCCGCGATCCTGACCATCGCGCTTGCGACGGCCCCGGTACCGTTGGCGATCTGGCTTTTCGGGTGGGAAATTCCGTGGCGCTAGGCGCACGGGGCATGGGATGCCGCCAAGGGGATATTTTCTGACGGTTGCGGGCTGTTCGCGGCGCGTGAATGGCTTATGTTCAGGCCGCAGGATACAGGCCAATGAACAGGATTCTCCCCATGTCGAATGATCCCCTTGTCGTTTTCACCCCCTCGGGCAAGCGCGGGCGGTTTCCCAAGGGCACGCCGGTTTTGACAGCGGCGCGGCAGTTAGGCGTTGACCTTGATTCTGTCTGCGGCGGGCGCGGGATTTGCTCGAAATGCCAGATCACGCCGGGCTACGGCGAATTTTCCAAACATGGCGTGACGGTGCATGAGGGTGCCCTGTCGGAGTGGAACAGCGTCGAGCAGCGCTATGAGGACAAGCGCGGCCTGAAAGCGGGTCGTCGCCTTGGTTGTCAGGCGCAGATCATGGGCGATGTGGTGATTGACGTGCCGCGCGAAAGCCAGGTCCACAAACAGGTGGTGCGCAAGGCCGCCTCGGCGCGGGTGATCGAGATGGACCCGGCCACCAAGCTTTACTTCGTTGAGGTTGACGAGGCCGATATGCACGAGCCGACCGGCGATTTTGAACGTCTGGCGCGGGCGCTGCGCGAGCAATGGGATATCCCCGACATTCGCGCCGACCTTAGCCTGTTGTCCAAGTTGCAGCCAGTGCTGCGTAAGGGCAAATATCAGGTCACCGTGGCGCTTCACAAGTCACACAATGACACATCGGCGCGGGTGCTTGAGATCTGGCCGGGCCTGCATGAAGGCGGGCTATATGGGCTGGCGATTGATCTTGGCTCGACCACGATTGCGGCGCATCTGACCAATCTGGAAACCGGCGAAGTGGTGGCCAGCTCTGGCATCATGAACCCGCAGATCCGCTTTGGTGAGGACCTTATGAGCCGGGTCAGCTATTCGATGATGAACCCCGGCGGCGACAAGGAAATGACCGCTTCGGTGCGCGATGCGCTGAACACTTTGGCCGAGGAAATCGCCAAGGAGGCCAAAATTGACCCGGCGCTGATCGTGGAAACGGTCTTTGTCTGCAATCCGGTCATGCACCATCTTTTGCTTGGGATTGACCCGCTTGAACTTGGCCAGGCGCCGTTTGCTCTGGCAACCTCAGGCAGCCTGTCGATGGATGCCAAAGAGCTTGATCTAGCCGCGATCAACCCGCGTGCGCGGGTCTATATCCTGCCGTGCATTGCCGGCCATGTGGGGGCCGATGCCGCCGCCGTGGCGCTTAGCGAAGAGCCGGGCAAGTCCGAGGATCTGGTGCTTATCGTGGATGTGGGCACCAATGCCGAGATATTACTTGGCGACAAGACCCGCGTGCTGGCCTGTTCGTCACCCACCGGCCCGGCCTTTGAGGGCGCGCAGATTTCCAGCGGCCAGCGTGCCGCCCCCGGCGCGATTGACGCGATCCGCATTGATCCGGTCACCAAAGAGCCGCGCTTTCGCGTGATCGGCAGTGATCTTTGGTCGGATGAAGAGGGGTTTGACGCCGCAACCGAAGCCAGCGGGATCACCGGCATCTGTGGCTCTGGTATTATCGAGGCGGTGGCCGAATTGCGCATGGCCGGGCTATTGGATGAGAGCGGGCTTATGGGGTCGGCCGAGGCGACGGGCACGGCGCGCATGATTCCCGAGGAGCGCACGCATGCCTATCTTATCTGTGACGCCACTGATCAGGGCGGGCCGCGCATCACCGTGACCCAGGGCGATATCCGTGCCATTCAGCTTGCGAAATCGGCGCTTTATGCCGGCGCGCGTCTGTTGATGGATGAACGCGGTGTCGACAAGGTGGATCGCGTCGTGCTGGCCGGGGCGTTTGGCGCCCATATCAGCAGCAAGCATGCGATGGTTTTGGGCATGATCCCCGATGTGCCGCTGGATAAGGTCACGAGCGCGGGCAATGCGGCAGGTACCGGGGCGCGGATCGCGCTCTGCAATGTGGCCGCGCGCGCCGAGATCGAGCGTGTGGTCGGCCAGATCACCAAGGTCGAAACCGCGATCGCGCCAAAATTCCAGGAGCATTTCGTGGCTGCCAACGCCATCCCGCATAAGACCGACCCGTTCCCGGAACTGGCCAAAATCGTCACCCTGCCGAACCCCAGCTTTAACACCCGTGGCGATGACGGGGCTGGTGATGGCGGGCGGCGCAGGCGGCGGCGCTCTTAAGGGCGGCGCTCATCGCCCGCATGGGCCGCTTTGCTTTTGAGTTGTGGCGGCGGAGGCGCTGCGCGACACTTGCGGGCAGGCAAATGAGAGGCGCGACCCATGGCAGAGCTTGAAACGCGGATTGCACAGGGCCGGGGGGATGCTCCGGCCGATCTGGTGCTGCGCGGCGGCACGGTGTTTGACCTTATTACCGGCGCGATGATTGTCGGCGATGTGGCGATTTGCGGCGATACGATTGTTGGCATAGGTGCCGATTATGAAGGCCGCGAGGTGCTTGATGTGACGGGTCTCACGCTCGTGCCCGGCTTTATCGACACGCATCTGCATATCGAAAGCTCGCTTGTGACCCCGTTTGAATTTGACCGCTGTGTCACCCCGCATGGCGTGACAACGGCGATCTGTGATCCGCATGAAATTGCCAATGTCATCGGCCTTGACGGTATCCGCTATTTTCAAGAGGCCAGCACCCATACGGTGATGGATATCCGGGTGCAATTGTCGTCCTGTGTGCCCTCGACCGATATGGAAACGGCCGGCGCCGAGATTGACGCAGAGGCCCTGTCTGAGGTGATGGGGCATCCCTCGGGTATCGGGTTGGCAGAGTTCATGAACTATCCCGGTGTCATTCACCGCGACCCCGGTGCGATGGCCAAGCTGGCGCTGTTTGAGGGCGGGCATGTCGATGGCCATTGCCCGCAATTGTCAGGCCGCGATCTGAATGCCTATTGCGCTGCGGGCATTCGCACCGAGCATGAGGCGACCACCGCAGACGAGGCGCGCGAGAAGCTTCAAAAAGGCATGCGCGTGCTGATCCGCGAGGGATCCGTCAGCAAGGATTTGATCGCGCTTCAGCCGGTTTTGACCGATATTACAGCGCCTTACATGTGCCTGTGTACCGATGATCGCAACCCGCTTGATATCGCCGAAGAGGGGCACCTTGATCACATGATCCGCACCCTGATTGCACGCGGCACGCCGGTTCTTGCGGCCTATCGCGCCGCGTCCCTGTCGGGGGCCGAGGCGTTCGGCCTTAAGGATCGTGGCCTTGTCGCGCCGGGTAAACGCGCCGATATCGTCGCGCTCGGCTCGCTTGAGATCTGCGATGTGCAACTGGTGCTTTGCGCCGGCAAGCTGGCCGATCCGGCAGCGTTTGAGGCGCGCGGCACGGTGGCCCCGGTGGCGCGCGGATCGGTCAAGGCCCCCAAGGTCACGGCGCAGGATTTTCGCAGCGCGGGCAACCGCACAGAGACCCATGTGATTGGCATTATCGAGGGCAAGATCATCACCGAACACCTGCACGAAGAGATCGCGATCAAGGACGGGGACAAACGCCCCGATGTGGTGCGCGATCTGGCGCGGATCGCGGTGATCGAGCGGCATGGCAAGAACGGCAATATCGCAACCGGCTTTGTGCGCGGTTTCGGGATCAGGTCGGGCGCGATTGCCTCGACCGTCTGTCACGATCACCACAATATCGCCTGCGTCGGCGTCGATTACGCCGATATGGCGCGCGCCGCCAACCGCCTTGGCGAGATTGAGGGCGGGTTTGTTGTTGTGCAGGGTGGTGAGGTGTTGGCCGAACTGGCCCTGCCGGTGGCGGGCCTGATGAGCCTTGAGAGCTTTGAGGTGGTGCGCGACCGTCTGATTGATCTGCGCGCGGCGGCCAAATCGCTTGGCGTTGGTCTGCAAGAGCCGTTCTTGCAACTGGCGTTTCTGGCCCTGCCGGTCATTCCCGCGCTCAAGATCACTGATCGCGGGTTGGTGGATGTGACCCGGTTCGAGATTATAAGCTAGAACGCCTTGAAGGTCAGCGTTGTCTCGGTCCGCTCGATCCCGTCGATATCAAGCAGGTTTTCGTTGATATAATGACCCACATCCGCCGCGTCCGGGATGTAGAGCTTGAGCAAAAGGTCAAACGGGCCACTGATCGAGTAAAGCTCGGAATGGATTTCGCGCAGGGCGATGTCCTCGGCGACGCGATAGGACGTGCCGGGCTTGCAGCGGATATTCACGAAAACACAGCGCATCTGAAAACCTCTTTTGAATTCTTACCGTAGTTAATCACCGAATACCCCGAAAAGGAAACCGGGAAATTTGGCTTAATCCGTGATCCGGATCACGGCGTTTGCGCGGCCATTTTCCAGAACCATATCATACAGCGCCTTGGCATCCTCGGGGTGCAGGCGCACGCAGCCGGCCGAGGCGGTGATGCCAAGGCGATCCACCTGAGTGGTGCCGTGGATGGCGTAATTGCCGCTGAAAAAGATCGAATGCGGCATCGGAGCGTTGTGGTAGAGTGTTGAGTAATGCATGAGTTTCATCGACTGTACGCCATAGGTGCCGGTGGGTGTGCATTTGCCCGCCCGCGCGGTTGACACCGGCCAGTAATATTGCGGCTGGCCGTCAAGCAAAACGGTTATTTCCTGATCCGAGAGGTCAATACGAACCTCAACCATATTGGCCCAGGCACTTAAGGGGAGCAGCAGGCCAAAAACCGTGACGAAAAGCCGGATCATAGGGTCATGTGACGCGCCCGCGCGCCGCGCTCGATCGCGGCGGCATGGAGGCGGTCGATGTTGAGCTCATAGCGCAGCTCTTCGAGCAGCCGCAGCTCGCGTTCATTAAGCGTGCCGTCCGCCGCGCCCACGTCACAGGCCAGGGCATAGGCGGTCTCGTTAAGCCGTTCCGGCAGGTTGGCACGGATGAGACCAAACAGCGCATCAAGCCCCTCTTCGTCGGTAAACAGGTCAAACACGGTCTGTGACATCACGCCAAGCCGGTCCATATCGTAATTCGCAAAGATCGGAAGATTGTTGACGGTGCTTTCGATTTTGACCAATTCGGCGGTGCGGATGTCTTCATCCGAGGCCGAAACGGCAATCATGACGGCCACAAGGCAATCCTGCGGGGTAAGGGAATGTTCGATCTGTTCGATCTGTTCGGTCATCGGGTGGCCTTTCAGGCTTGCGCTGTTGCGGTGCAGAATATTGACTGTTGTCCGCCCCGGCAATAGGTAGCGGCCAAGCCTTGTCGGTCTTTCGGCAAAGCGAATCCTGGAGAGTGCCCGATGTCTGATTTGCGTGACGCTGCTATGAATTCGAAAGCCTGGCCTTTTGAAGAGGCGCGCCGCGTGCTCAAACGCTATGAAAAGGCACCGCCGGAAAAGGGCTATGTGCTGTTTGAAACCGGCTATGGCCCGTCTGGCCTGCCGCATATCGGCACCTTTGGCGAGGTGGCGCGCACCACGATGATCAAGCGCGCCTTTGAGGTCATAAGCGATATCCCGACGCGGCTTATCTGTTTTTCCGACGATCTTGACGGCATGCGCAAGGTGCCGGGCAATGTGCCCAACCCCGAGGCACTTGCCGAGCATCTGCAACGGCCGCTGACAAGCGTGCCCGACCCGTTTGGCACCCATGACAGTTTTGGCGCCCATAACAACGCCATGTTGCGCCGGTTTCTGGATACGTTCGGGTTCGAGTATGAGTTTATCTCGGCTACCGAGTTTTACCGCTCTGGCCGCTTTGACGAGGTCCTGCTGCGCGCCGCGCGCGAGTATGACAAGGTCATGGCGATCATGCTCAAGTCCCTGCGCGAAGAGCGTCAGCAGACCTATTCGATCTTCCTGCCGATCCACCCCGAAACCGGTCGCGTGCTTTATGTGCCGATGAAAGAGGTGAACGCCGCCGACGGTACGATTACCTTTGATGATGAAGATGGGCGCGAATGGACCCTGCCGCTTACGGGCGGCAATGTGAAACTTCAGTGGAAGCCGGATTTTGGCGCACGCTGGGCCGCGCTTGGCGTCGATTTCGAGATGTACGGCAAGGACCATTCCGCCAATACCCCGATCTATGACGGGATTTGCCGGGTTCTTGGTGGTCGCGCCCCCGAGCATTTCACGTATGAGCTGTTTTTGGACGAGAACGGCCAGAAAATCTCGAAAAGTTCGGGCAATGGCGTGTCGATCGACGAATGGCTGACCTATGCCGCCACCGAAAGCCTGTCCTATTTCATGTACCAAAAGCCCAAGACCGCCAAGCGGATGCATTTCGATGTGATCCCCAAGGCGGTTGACGAATATCACCAGCAGTTGCGCGCCTATGCCGGGCAGGATGCGACGGCGCGGCTGAACAATCCGGTCTGGCATATTCATGGCGGCGACGTACCCGAAAGCCATATGGTGGTGTCGTTCTCGATGCTGCTGAACCTGGCCTCTGTCGCCTCGGCGCGGGACAAAGAGGCGCTGTGGGGCTTTATCCGCCGCTATGCGCCGGATGCCAGCCCCGAGACGCACCCCGACATGGATGCGGCGGCGGGCTATGCGTTGAAGTATTATGAGGATTTCGTAGCACCAGCCAAAACCTATCGCGCGCCGAGTGACCTTGAGCGCGAGGCGCTGATTGATCTGCGCGATCAACTGGCGGCGTATGACGGCCCGCTTGAAGACGAAGCCCTTCAGAGCATTGTTTACGGCGTCGGTCGTGACCGGTTTGATCCGCTGCGCGACTGGTTCAAGACGCTTTACGAGGTGCTTTTGGGCGCAAGTCAGGGCCCGCGCTTTGGCGGCTTCATCGCCCTCTACGGCGTCAAGGAAACTGTGGCGCTGATCGACCGGGGGCTGGCGGGCGATCTGTCCTGAGCAACCACCCTTCATTGCACCGATTCCGTCGCGCGGTTAGACTGCGCGAAGCGCCTGTTTGCTTGCGTCAGATCAAAGTGATGCGATAGACAGGGCGGCTATCAACACGGCAGGGAGAACATGATGAAATATCTGACCGGATTTGGACTGATTGCGGCGGTTGCCGCCTTTGCCGTCACCTCGACAGCAACCGCTCAGGAT
>CBDTZA010000043.1:0-9273 GCA_965364785.1 uncultured Roseovarius sp.
GCTGTCCGGCAGCGATCTGCCCGAGGACTCCGTCACCCCGGTTGCGCATGGCGCCGACGATCCGGCCTATATCCAGTTTTCCTCGGGCAGCACCAGCGCGCCCAAGGGCATCTATGCCACTCAGGCCAGCGTTTCGGCCAATTGTCACGCCATCATCAACGAAGCGCTGCACATGACCGAGACCGACCGCTGTGTGTCCTGGCTGCCGCTCTATCACGACATGGGTCTTGTCGGCTTTTTCATGGTGCCGCTCTATTCCCAGACCTCAGTCGATTATATCTCGCCGACCTCTTTTGCGCGACGCCCGACAACCTGGCTGAAACTGATCAGCGAAAACCGCGGCACGATGGTCTACAGCCCCAGCTTTGGCTATGACCTCTGCGCGCGCCGTTACCGCGGCGAAGAGCTTGACCTCAGTTCGCTGCGCGTTGCAGGCATTGGCGGCGACATGGTGCGTGATGACGCTCTGATGGCGTTCTGCGATGCCTTCGGTCCCAGCGGCTTCAAGGAAACCGCTCTGGTGTCCAGCTATGGGCTTGCTGAAACCACCCTTGGCGTGGCCTTTGCACCGCTTGGCGTTGGCCTGAAGCGCGATAAGGTCGATACCGCACGCATGCAGACCTCGGGCCGTGCCGTACCCGCCTCGGATCTGTCGAAACCCGGTCAGGTGCGCACCTTTATTGCCTGCGGCAAGCCGATGGCCTCGCTTGATCTGCGTATCGTCGACGAAAACGGCGATAACCTTGAAGATCGCAAAATCGGCCATATCATCCTGAAAGGCCCCAGCGTCGCTGCCGGATATTACCGCGCCGAAGAAGACGCGCTGACACCGCTGACGGACGCGGATGGCTGGTTGGAGACCGGCGATCTTGGCTATTGGCTTGATGGCGAAGTGGTGATCACCGGGCGCTCCAAGGACCTGATCCTGTGGAACGGTCGCAACATCTGGCCGCAAGACATCGAATGGGTCGCCCAACAGACCGGCGGCAAGAACATCTCGGGCGCAGGCGCGTTTGAAATCAACGAAACCGATGGCGGCACCCGCATCGTTCTTCTGGCGGAATGCTGGTCGCGCGACGAGGCCGTGCGCGAGCAACTCGTGCATGACATCTCGGCGGCCACCCGTACAACCACTGGCGCGCCGGTCTCGGTGGAGCTGGTTGGCGTCCGCTCGCTGCCGATGACCAGCTCGGGCAAGCTCAGCCGGGCAGGGGCACGTGCGCGCTACCTTGCCGGTGGCTATAACGCCGCCCCGGTAGAAGCGCAGGTCGCTGTTACCGCTCCGGTTCGCGGTGCCTGATCAAACCAGCACTGCGGGCCAGTTACCACAGACCAGAATTGCGCTGCCCAGAATTGCGCTGCCCAGAATTGCGCTGACGGGGGCCACCGGCTTTGTCGGGCGCAATATTCTGACCCAACTTGAGGCTGCGGGTGTGCCCGTCACCGCCCTTCCGCGGCCTCAGCGCGGTCGGGAGTTGCAGAACGGCGCAAACCTACGCTGGATCACCGGCGAGATGGATCAGTCCGACGCGCTCAACGCCTTTGTCAAAGACGCCGATGTGGTGATCCACTGCGCCGGGGCCACCAAGGCGCTCAACGCCCGCGATTTTCACCGCGTCAATGCCACCGCCACCCAAGATCTGGTGCGCGCCGCAGCGCAGGCCGGTGTCGGGCATTTTATCCTGATGTCATCGCTGGCGGCCTCGCGCGCATCCGTCTCGGATTACGCCGCCTCCAAGGCCGAAGGCGAAAAGCTTGCCATTGCCGAGGCCGGCGATATGCCCCTGACCATCGTGCGCGCGCCTGCCGTCATCGGCCCCGGTGATCAGGCCACGGCCCCGCTTTTCGCGCTCATCGCCCGTGGCTGGATGCCGGTCCTGGGCGGAAAATCGCGCAATGCCAGATTTTCCGTGATCGACGTCGAAGACCTCGCAACCCTGCTGATTGATCTGGCCCGCACGCCCGGCAAGGCCGAAAAGGCCCGGATTCTGGCCCCCTACGGCCATCACAGCCTTGGCTGGTCCGACATGGCCGCCAGCGGCGCACGGGTAACCGGCCGACCTGTACGTGAAATTACCCTGCCCATGCCGCTTGCAACGCTCATCGGGCATGGCGCTGATCTGGTGGCGCGTGTGACCGGGACGGCACAGGTGTTTTCCTCGGGCAAGGTCTGTGAGATGCGCGCCGGCGACTGGACCGGGGATACCCCACTTGTAACAATAACACCGCTCGATGTTACAATGCGCCGTTGCCTTAATCCGTTTCTGCGGCTAGGAAATGCGACAAACCAAGTCGTCGCCGACAACGACCGGAGTCCAGAATGAACCAGAAGACCGAAACCATGTTCGACCAGATTTGTGGCATCCTGCGGGCCCATACCAAAGTCGATATCAAGATCGAACCGGAAACCCTGATTGGCGCCGATCTTGCCATCGATTCCGTTGAGATGTTTGATCTCGTGATGGAGATCGAAGAGCAATACGATATCAGTTTCCCGCTAGAAGAGGCATCTGATATCGATACCGTCCAATCCCTGGTAACAGCGATCGAGCGCATTACAAATGTTTGATACCGAAGCCAACAAAAACACCGTCTTCGCAAAATTCCAGAAACTGGCCGAGCGTGTTGATACGCTGCGCGTTTCGGGAAGGACGCCCTTTGGCATGCGGTTTGATGAAATGCTGTCGCAGACCCGTGCGCGGGTCGGCAACGCCGAGGTTCTGCTGGCCGGCACCAACAATTATCTTGGCCTGACCTACAACCCCGATGTCATGGACGCCGCCAAACAGGCGATTGACACCTACGGCACCGCCACCACCGGCAGCCGTCTGGCCAATGGCACCTACAGCCTTCACCTTGATCTTGAGGAAGACCTGAAAGAGTATTTCGGCGCGGCCTCGGCCATCGTCTGCACCACCGGCTATCAGGCCAATCTGGCAGCGCTCAGCACGCTTGCCGGGCGCGGCGATCACCTGTTGATTGATGCCGACAGCCACGCCTGCATCTATGACGCCTGCCGCCTTAGCGATGCCGAAACCATCCGTTTCCGCCACAACAGCCCCGAGGATCTGGACAAGCGCCTGACACGCCTGCCCGCCGAGGGGGCCCGCCTTGTGGTGATCGAAGGGCTTTATTCGATGCTGGGCGATGTCGCCCCGGTCGCCGAATTTGTCGAGGTGGCCCATGCCCACGGCGCGATGATCTTTGTCGATGAGGCCCATTCCATCGGCTGTTACGGCGAAAACGGTCGCGGTGTGTCACAGGCGCAGGGCGTGCTGGACAAGGTCGATTTCATTTCCGGCACCTTCTCGAAAAGCTTTGCCTCGATCGGCGGGTTCTGCGTCTCGCGCCACGAAGCGCTTGAACTGATCCGTCTGGTCAGCCGCCCCTATCTCTTTACCGCCTCGGGCTCGCCCGCCAATATGGCCGCCGCCCGCGCCTCGCTCAAGATAATCGCGGCCGATACCAGCCTTCGCAAAGAGCTCTGGGACCGGGTTTATCAACTCCACACCGGGCTGAGCGACGCGGGCTTTACCATCTCGTCGCCTCCGGGCCCGATCATGGCGATTTCGCGCCCCGACGAGCATGTCGCTGTGGCCGAATGGAACCAGCTGATGGATCAGGGGGTCTATGTCAATTTGGCCGTTCCCCCGGCCACGCCGCAGGCCAAGTCGCTGCTGCGCCTCAGCGTCTCGGCGGCCCATACCGAAGCCGACATGAACCAAATTATCGCGGCTTTCCGCACTCTGCCCAAGACCGCCTGACGCGGCCTGAATGGGCGTGCTCAAGCTGTCAGGTCGGTCACTGTTTGGGTCATCTCAAACCGCCCGAGAGATGATCGCCATCATATGACTGTCCGTGTTCAGGCAAGGCTGTCCGACACCTTGCGACCGTCCTCCAGCGTGATAATCCTGTCGGCCATTTCCAGAATCCGGGGGTCATGGGTGACCATTATCGTCGTTGTCCCGCGTACCTGGCCGAGGTCCTTGAGCATTTTCACCACAATGTGACCTGCCTCTTTGTCAAGGGCCGCCGTCGGTTCGTCAGCCAGAACGATTTCGGGGTTCGCGACCAGCGCCCGGGCCACGGCGACCCGCTGTTTCTGGCCCCCGGACAGGTTGCCGGGCAAATAGTCGCGACGATTTGAGAGGCCGAGGAGGTCAAGCATGTGATGGGCGGCGGCCCGTTGTTTTGCGGGGGTTCCCTTGCCATGGACTTCAAGGCCCATGAGGACATTCTGGGTGGCGGTCAGGCTTTCATGCAGGTTATGGGCCTGAAATATGAACCCGAGACGCTGGCGCAACGCCACCAAGGCCGCCTCTGGTGCGCCGTGCAATTCGTGGCCCAAAACGCGGACACTTCCGTCTTGCACCTCGCGCAGGGCCCCGATCAGGGTCAGCAGCGTGGTCTTGCCTGACCCGGACGCTCCGACAAGGATGGTCAGGCTGCCTCGGGCGATGGTCAGGTCAATATCAAAGATTACCTGCTTGCGGGCCTCGCCTGTGCCGAAGAAATGGGACAGATCCCGGACCTCGATCGGCGCATCGCTCATCAGAACAGATCCGCCGGATCGGCGCTTGCCAGCCGTCGGGTTGCGATCGCTCCCGACACTGTACAGGCGCTCAGTGTGCCAAGAAAAACCAGAACCGCGCGGCCTGCATTCATTGAGACGGGCAAGCCGGTCACCGCAACCAGCCCCGCATATAGCCCCATCGAGACGAGAAATCCGGGAACGAAGCCAAAGAGGGCCAGAATGATCGCCTCTTCGAACACGATACCCAAAAAGAAAGGTTGCCCGTATCCCATTGCCTTGAAGGTCGCATATTCGCGCAGGTGGTCCGCCACATCGGTGGACAGTACCTGATAGACAATGACGAGCCCGACCAGGATGCCCATGAATACGCCAAACCCAAAGATGATGCCGGTCGGGCGTTCTGTCGACATAAAGGCCAGATCGGCCGCTTGGGCCTGTGGCGTTGTCTGAACCTTGACGCTGTTTGTCGGCAGAACGGCACGAAGCCGGGCCGCCACGGTATCGGCCGAGACGCCGTCATCGACCCGGAGCAGGATGTGATCGGGCGCGCCGCTGTCGCGTGTCGGAAAGAACCGCAGAAACGTCTGATCGGACATCACCAGCATGCCATCCGCCAGAAAACCGCCACCGACATTTATGGTGCCGATGGCCGTGAGGGTGGCGCCGTTTGCCTCGAACGGGAAGGCGCCCCCGGCCAGAAGGTCATCCACCACCGAGGTCGGTATGCCTCGGGTGTCCTTGTCGAGAAGGGCCGTATTCTCGAGGGTCAGTCGATCCAGAGACGCGGCGATGGCAGCGGAGACAAAGCCGGGCCGAGCGGTATCTACCCCGAAGGTCAGGAGGGACACAGAGCTTCCATCGTCGAGCGTGAACGGCAGATTGTCGATATAGAGCGGCATGGCCTGGGCGACACCCGGCACGCCAAGCGCCTGAAACATCCGTGCGCGTGCGATATGCCCGCTATCGGTCAGGGTGTTGCCCTCTTGCGAGGACAGGATGATATCGGCGTTCAGCAGCTCATAGGGGGCGATGGTAGATCCGTTAAGCGCGCCCATGATACCCAATTGCATGAAGACGAGAAGATTGGCGAAAGCCACGCCGGAAATTGCGGCGACAAGTCGCGCCTTGTTGTGCGACAGTTGCAGCCATCCGATAGGCAGACGCCCGAACAGCAGGGTCAGCAGCCTGCTCACGGCGAACGACCGGCGTCGATCCGAACCACCACTTCAAGATTGGTGACTCTCCGCGCCAGATCTGAAGATGACGCATCCAGAAGAACGATGACATCGACAACCCGCGCATCGGTGTTGGCGGCCGGATCGTCCGAGGTGATGGACTGGCGCCCGATCGCCAGCCCGATCGCCGAGACGGTGCCGGTCAGGTCCTGGGCCAGTGCATCCGCCGAAACAATGACCGGATCACCAATCGTTACCCGCCCGATCATGGTTTGATAAACCTCTGCTTCCACTGTCATCCGTGAGGTGTCGCCAAGGTCGATGATCCCGTCGCTGCTGGGGCGTTCACCCGCGCGCACCATGATGTCCAGCACGGTTCCGCGCTCGGGCGCGCGAACATAGGCGCGCTCCAGATCCTGCCTGGCGCGGGCCAGTTCGGCTTGGGTGGCGTCCAGATTGGCCTCGGCTACGGCGATATCGGCCTGAACGGTTTCGGACCCGGCATAATAGCGCGACAGGGTTGCGAGGGCGTGCTCCACATCCTGCTCGGCTGTGGTCGCGGTGGCAAGGGCCTGATCGAATTGCGCGCGGGTCGTCACGCCGCGCTCGACCAGAGAGGTCATGCGCGAAAGCTCCGCTCGCGCTGCCGTAGCCGTGGCTTTGGCACGCTCCAGCGACGCCTGCGCTTCGGCCAGACTTGCCGCGTTCGACGCGCGCGTTTGCGTCAGAGTCGCCTTGCGAACGCGCAAGGTTGCCTCCGCCGAGGTCACATCGCTTTGCAATTGCGGCAGGTTGTCCAGAACCGCCAGGATATCACCAGCCTCGACCACGTCACCAATGGCGACCCTAAGCTCGGCGATCCGGGCGTCGCCCGCGCCATAGGGTGTTGCGACGCTGGTAACATCGCCAAACGGGATGATCCTGCCCAAGGCCACGACATCGCCTGCACTGACCACGGCGACGTGTTCCTGCGCCGTCACTTGCTGAATGGCGACCGCGATGGGGGTGTCCGTTCCGGCACCGGGTTGCAGCCCTGTAACGTTGAAGAAGGCCCGCAGGCCCGGAGGTTGAAAATACATCCCGATCACAGCACCGGTGAACAGCGTCAGCATGATCAGGGGGATCACAAACAGCCGAGTCCGTCCGGATGCCTGGGGCTTGGGTTGTGCGGCGGACGTGGCAACGCCGTTGTCCTTCAGGGGCAAGGCGGGCTCGGTATCGGGAAGATCGGAGGTCATGCTGTTCTTTCGATCTCAACGGGACGCAAAATCCAGAATGTCATGTCCTAGGCCTTAATGATGGCCTGAAAGACCGGCGGGGTAAATGATCAATCTGGTTTGACAGCGCCCGGTCGCCTGACGATTTCAGACCACGCAAGATCGTCGCGTCGAAAGACCCAATTTATGGCAGCTTACAGGCAGACGACCGTGCGCGCATTGCGCTTGATCAAGTGCGTGTCGTCTTTTTCGTGTATCATAACCTCTGGACCGAGATATTGAAAGCGACCCGCCATGACCACGCCAGACCTCCGATCCAGACTGGATCAACTTGAACGCCACATCCAGACGGCAAAAGCACGGCTGAAGCGGAAGAACATTTTTTCGGCCGATCATCAGGTCAATGCCGCGGAGCTAGCGGAGAGATACGACGCGCTGTCGCGAAAGGTGCGCGATGAAGTGGCGGACCTCGAGGCGCACGGCCATCATGTCAGCGATCTCGAACGCTCGGTCCGGCAGTGGCTGGACAGTCTCGAAATGGAGATGGATTGAGGTGATCTGCCTGAGCCAGACTTATAAAACAGCGTCGCACGGGGCCCTATAAAGATATGGAATACAAGGATTATTACAAGGTTCTGGGTGTCGAGCGGACGACAACGCAGGATGAGATCAAGCGCGCCTATCGCAAACTGGTCCGCAAGTATCATCCCGATGTGCACACCGGCCCCGACGCAATCGAAGCGGAACGGAAATTCAAAGACGTGGGCGAAGCCTATGACGTTCTGCACGATCCTGAAAAGCGTGCCGCCTATGATCAGTTGGGTGCCAACTGGCAGGAGGGGCAGGCGTTTCGGCCTCCGCCCGATTGGGATGAGGGGTTCGAGTTTTCCGGCGGCGGGCATACCGAGGCCGATCCGGATGCGTTCGGCGCGTTCTTCGACGAGCTTTTGTCGCGTCAGGGCAGGCCTCGTGCGAACACGCGATCGGACCGTCAGTTCAACGCGCCGGGGCAGGATCACCATGCAAAGGTCGTGATCGACCTGAAAGAGGCCTATGAGGGTGGAACACGGGATTTCACCTTGCGGGCCCCGGAACTTGATCCGAGCGGTCACGTGGTGCTGCGGGAACGCTCGATCAGGGTTGCGATCCCGAAAGGTGTGACCGAAGGCCAGCATATCCGCCTGGCCGGCAAGGGAACTGCGGGACTTGGCAAAGGCCAGGCCGGTGATCTTTACCTGGAGGTGGTCATCAAGGAGGATCCAGCCTACCGCGTCGAGGGCAGGGATGTCTTCATGGAACTGCCGGTCACCCCCTGGGAGGCCGCGTTGGGCGCCCGCATCAGCGTGCAGACACCAAGCGGGAAGGTGGAACTGACCGTGCCAAAACATGCCCAATCGGGCAAGAAACTCCGCCTCAAGGGGCGTGGGATTCCAGGCAAGCACGCGGGCGATCTCTATGCGGTTCTCAAGATCGTCATCCCGCCAACAGAGACGCCAAAGGTGCGGGAGCTTTACGAACAGATGGCCCGCGAGGTGGATTTCGATCCCCGCGCGAGAGTGGGAGCCTAGATCATGAGCAAATCGAAAGCAGTGGTGCAAGTGAGCGAGATCGTGGATCAGGTATCCCTGATCGAGTTGTGCCGCATTTGCGGATCGCCTGAAGGCTGGATCGTCGATCTGGTCGATGAGGGTATTCTAGAGCCGGTCGGTGGCACCCAAACCGCGTGGCGATTTGAGAGTCACAGTATAACGATTGTTCAAAAGGTGCAGCGTTTTCAGAAGGATCTGCGGCTCAATTTACCTGGTGTCGCACTGGTGCTGTCGCTTGTTGACGAGAATGCACGGCTCAAGCGGCTGTTGCAGCTACTGGAAAACGATCCGGGCTATGCGATACGGATGCCCGGACCTGACTGACAGCGCCCGATATGCCCCGATTTGCCGGGGCGTATTTTCGTCAGTCAGGGGGGATGAGAACTGGCCCACTTTCTGGCGCGAGCGCCTTTCCCATTTTCATCAACCTGCGTGTCTCGGCGGCATAGTCTTGCATGGCTTTCTGAAAGAACTGCACATGCGCGATCAGGACAGGAAAGTGCGGCAAGCCCGCGCCACAACCGCCTCTTCGTTGGTGGGCACCACAAGGACCTTCACCGGCGTGTATCCTGCACTGATCGTGACCGCATTGTCATCATTCGCAGTGTCGTCCAGCGCAATCCCCAGCCAGGCCAGCCGTTGACAGATAAGCCTGCGCACAAGGGCCGACTTCTCACCAATGCCTGCCGTGAACACCAAGGCATCCAAGCCACCAATCGAAGGGACAAGCCCGGCCATAACGCTGGCCGCACGGTAGC
>CBDTZA010000044.1:0-9239 GCA_965364785.1 uncultured Roseovarius sp.
GAGATGGTCGCGCGCCATGACATCCGTTATGTGGTGTTCAACGATCACCTGCCGCATGAGGCGCTCGACAAGGGCAAACGCCCGCCGCGCCTGCACGGTCAGGCGCTTCGGATCGGGCGCAATCCCGAGAAACATCTGGAGTTCATTCAGGGCCTGCATGCCACGATGGGCGAGGTGCCCGAAGCACTTGACCGGCTGAGCGCCGATCTTATGGCGCGCGGTGTACGCCTTGGCAGCCATGATGACCGCCGCGCCGATCAGCGGTGCGCGGCGCGCGGGCGTGGTGTGAGGATTGCCGAATTTCCCGAAACGCTTGAGGCCGCCGAAGAGGCGCGCAGCGGCGGCGATGCGGTGATCATGGGCGCCCCCAATGTGGTGCGGGGCAACTCGCACAATGGCAATGCCAGCGCGATTGAACTTGTGGCGATGGGTTTGGTGGATGCGCTTGCGTCTGACTATCACTATCCCTCGCTCAGACGGGCGGCGTTCCTGCTGGCCGATGGGGGTGTGCTTGATCTGGCCGGGGCCTGGGGGCTTATTGCATCGGGGCCGGCGGAGATTTTGGGGCTGGCCGACCGGGGCGCGCTCAGCACAGGATTGCGGGCCGATCTGGTGGTGCTTGAGGCCCGTAGCCGCAAGGTGGTGGCGACCATGGCCGCGGGGCGGATCAGCTATATGTCCGGCGCGGCGGCGGCGCGTTTTATCGGATGAGTGCGCCGCTGGTGGCTTGCATCGTGATTTGAGTATTTGTGGAACGATGAAAGGCGGGGCGTGCCCACCTATTTGATGATGCGGTTCACGTGGCCCATCTTGCGGCCCGCTTTGACATCGGCCTTGCCGTAAAGATGGATCGCGGTGTTGACGGTTTTGGCCAGTTCCGGCACACGGTCCATATCGTCGCCGATCAGGTTTTCCATCACCACATCGGCATAGCGCGTGCCATCGCCCAACGGCCAGCCCGCGACGGCGCGAATATGCTGTTCGAACTGATCAATGGCGCAGCCCTGTTGCGTCCAATGGCCGGAATTATGCACCCGAGGGGCGATTTCGTTGACGATAAGGCCTTTGTCGGTCACGAAAAGCTCGACCCCCATGACCCCGACATAGCGCAGCTTGTTGAGGATTTTGGCGGCCAGAAGCACCGCATCGGTCCGCTGTGCGCCGCTCAGGCGGGCGGGCACGGTGGTGGTGCGCAGGATGCCGCCTTCGTGGACGTTCTCGCCGGGATCAAAACAGGCGACATCGCCGGCTTCGTTGCGGGCGGCAATGACCGAGACCTCGTGCGAAAACTCGACAAAGCCTTCGAGAATGGCGGGCTGTCCGGCCATATCGGTGAGCGCCTGTTCGGCGTCATCCGGCGTCATGATCCGCGCCTGTCCCTTGCCATCATAGCCAAAGCGGCGGGTTTTCAGGATGGCAGGAAGGCCGATTTCAGCAATCGCCTCGACCAGATCCTGGGTATCGGCGACGGCGGCGAAGGGTGCGGTTTGCAGGCCAAGCTCGCTCAGAAAGGCTTTTTCGACAAGGCGGTCCTGGCTGACGCGCAGGGCCTTGCGACCGGGGCGGACGGATTTGAGATTTTCCAGGATATCGAGGGCCGAGGTCGGGATATTCTCGAACTCATAGGTGATGACATCGACGCTTTCGGCAAAGGCGCGCAGGGCGGCCTCGTCCTCATAGGCGGCGGTTGTGACGGCATGGGCCACGTCGCCCGCAGGCGGGTTGGTGCCGGGCTCAAATATATGACAGCGCAGGCCAAGGCGCGCGGCGGCAACCGAGAGCATTCGGCCCAATTGGCCGCCGCCCAGAATACCGATGGTCGCGCCGGTGGGAAGGGGGTCAGTCATCGGTCGGTTCATCCGGAATTGAGGCCGAAAGAGCGATGCGCCAATCGTCCAGCCGCGCGGCAAGATCGGCGTCGCCATTGGCGAGGATCGCGGCGGCCATCAGGCCGGCATTGGCCGCACCGGCGCCGCCGATGGCCATTGTCGCGACCGGAAAGCCGCGCGGCATCTGAACGATGGAATAGAGGCTATCAACCCCAGACAGGGCCTTGGTCTGAACCGGGACACCGATCACCGGCACGCGGGTTTTGCTGGCCATCATGCCGGGCAGATGTGCGGCCCCGCCGGCCCCTGCGATGATCACTTGAAGGCCGCGCGCGGCGGCGGTTTTGCCATACTCCCAGAGCCGGTCCGGCGTGCGATGCGCCGAGACGATTTTCGTCTCATAGGCGACACCCAGTTCATCAAGAATTTGAGCAGCTTCGCGCATGGTGGACCAGTCAGACTGACTTCCCATGATGATGCCGACTTTGACCTCTGTCATATCACGCCCCTTGCAATGAAGCGCGCACTATACTGATCGGCGGGCGTTACGCAATGATGTCCGGATATAGCCGGTCTTCGATGCGGGCGATGATATCGCGCAGGTAAAGTTTCTTCTTTTTTAGGCGCTGCAAGGTGAGCTGATCGGCCGTGCCTTTGAGGTGAAGCGCGGCAATGGCTTCGTCAAGATCGCGGTGTTCACGACGGAATTCTTCCAGCTCGACCCGCAGGACGTCTTCGGATTTCATCGACAGGTCGCTATAGGCATTCATGACTGGCGATTCCCTTGCACCGGTGAACAGATAACATACTGAATTTGCGCCGTTTCGCAAAGCCCTTGCAGGCGCGCACCTCAATCCCCATATTTCTGGGGCAGGTTGCCGTAACGGGGCCTGCGCAACGGACGGTCGCTTAGAGTCAAGGACGTGTCGATGACAAAGCTTACACTGGGATCGCATCCCTACATGCTTGGGTTTGAACAGCTTGAGCGTATGTTGGAACGCAGTGCGAAATCCGGCAATGAAGGTTATCCGCCCTTCAATATCGAGCAAACCTCGAACAATTCCTATCGGATCACGCTGGCCGTGGCCGGGTTTGGCGAGGACGATCTGTCGATCACGGTCGAGGATCGCCAATTGGTGATCCGGGGCCGTCAGAATGACGAGGCCGAGGCCCGGCTTTACCTGCATCGCGGCATTGCCGCGCGGCAGTTCCAGCGTTCTTTCGTGCTGGCCGACGGGGTCGAGGTGGGCGAAGCGATCATGGAAAACGGTCTGTTGCATGTCGACCTGACCCGTGCCCAACCCGAACCGGTTGTGCAGCGGATCAAGATCAATAAGGGGTAAGCCAATATGGATACCAAATACGAATTCAACGCAAATGAGGCGCCTGCGATTGTCTATGTGCGGCCGGTCGATGTCAAAGACCTGCCCGAAGAGATGCGCGAACAGGTCGGTGATCGGACCACGCTTTATGCCGTTCACACCGTTGACGGTGAACGTCTGGCGCTTGTCGGGGATCGCAAGCTGGCATTTATGCTGGCCCGGCAAAACAACATGGACCCGGTAGCGGTTCACTAATCCCTAACATAGGCAGGGCCCGCGATGACCAGCTATGCGTTCGACTGGGTCGATGCCTTTACCGATCAGCCGTTTGGCGGCAATGGCTGCGCCGTGGTGCACGGTGCCGCGGCGCTGACGGCAGAGACCTGTCAGGCCTTTGTGCGTGAGACATCGCTTGTGGAATGCACCTTTCTTGAACCGTCCGGGGTGGCCGATATCAAGGTGCGCTATTTTCTGGCCAATAGGGAAATCCCCTTTGCCGGGCATCCGACGATTGCGACAGTTGCCTCTTTGGTGCGGCGCGGGCTTACGCGCGGGCGCGATCTTGTGCTGGAAACCGGCGCGGGGCTTGTACCGGTCGAGATTGACGAAAACGGCGACACGCCGCGCATCACCATGACGCAAGTCGCGCCCGCGTTCGGGCCGGAGGTGCCACGCGATCTTGTGGCGGCTGTGGGTGGGATTGAAGCGGGCGATATCATGGCCGCGCCACAACTCGTTTCAACCGGCTTGCCGTTCTGCATCACCGTTCTGCGGGATCATGACGTGCTGCGTCGGCTTGCCCTTGATCAGGGCGCCTTGGCGCGGCTGGCGGCGCATCTGGGTTATGACGGCATTGATATGCTAGAGCCGTTCTGGGTCACTCTGGCCGGGGCCACAGCGGCGGGTGACACGTTTTCGCGCCTGCTTATTGCACCGCCAAGCCCGCCCGAGGATGCCTTTACCGGCTCTGCCACCGGCGCGATGGCGGCCTATCTCTGGCGGCACGGGTTGATCAAAAGCCCGCGATTTGTGGCCGAACAGGGCCATTGGATGGGCCGCGCGGGGCGCGCAGAGGTCGAGGTGCTTGGACCGCCTGAGGCCATAACCGGCGTGCGGGTTTCTGGTCAGGGTCGGGTCCTTATGTCAGGGCAGGTGCATCTGTGACGCGCTGACAAAGCCGATTGCCCAAGCCGGAGATTGCGCCTATCACCCCGCAAAAGCGGAGTGTGCGCATGCCCAAACCCACCCCCAGAGTCGCCGTTCTGCCCTATGGCACGCCGCTTGGCTGGCGGCCTTCTTTGATTGGCCTTGATCGGCTGATCTGGCCGCTGGGGCAGCCGGAGGGGATCGCGGGGCAGGTGCTGGCCGACCTGACCCCCGACGATCACCTGATCGTGCCGCCGCGCGATACCCTGCATTTTCGTCTTGGGTTTGGGACGCGGGCGCGGGTGTCGGTGATGTTCATGGAGCCGCGCGCCATTCATAGCCATCACATGCGGCTGTTGCGGCTTAGTCATCGGCGGTTTCACCGGGTGCTGACGGCGGATGAGACGTTGCTGGCGCAAATTCCCAACGGGGTGTTCTTTCCCTTTGGCGATAGCTGGGTGACGGATTGGCGCGATCTCAGAATTGAAAAAACCGCGATGTGTTCGTTGATTGCTTCGGCCAAACGCTCGCAAGAGGGGCACAGATTGCGCCATGAGACGGTCGAGTGGATCCGCGCCGAGGGGCGCGACGTTGATATCATGGGTATGGGCTATAAGCCCTTTGGCGCCAAGTCCGAGGGGCTTGCGCCCTATCGGTTTTCAATCGTGATCGAAAATGTGCGCGAGCGAAATTATTTTAGCGAAAAGCTTGTGGATGCGATTCTGTGCCGATGCGTGCCGATCTATTGGGGCTGTCCCAATATCGGCGATTTCTTTGACCCGACCGCGATCATTCAATGCGAAAGCGCCGCAGATGTGCGGCGCGCGGTCAAGCAGATGTCAGAGGCCGAGTTTGGCACGCGCCAACCCGCGCTTGCGGCGATGCGTGCGCGGGCGGGTGAGTTTGCCGATCTGCACCGGCGCGCCGCAGAGGCGGTTCTTGCGAGCCGCTGAGCCAATCAAAAGGGCCGCCCCGATGGGACAGCCCTTGGTTGTCATCCTGTAAGCGGGCGGTTTAGCCTGCGATAAGGCCCATTTGTTCGAGCTTGAGGATCACCTGATGGGCGCAGTTATCGACATCTGCGCCTTCGGTTTCGACCCGCAGTTCGGGCGTCGCAGGAACGTCGTATGGGTCTGAAATCCCTGTAAATTCCTTGATCTTTCCCTCGCGCGCCAGCTTGTAAAGGCCTTTGCGGTCACGGCGCTCGCATTCCTCGATTGTGGTGGCGACATGCACTTCGATGAAGGCGCCGAATTGCTCGACATCTTCGCGCACGGCCCGGCGTGTGGTTGCATAGGGCGCGATCGGCGCGCAGATCGCGATGCCGCCGTTCTTGGTGATTTCCGAGGCGACATAGCCAATCCGACGGATGTTCAGATCGCGGTGTTCCTTGGAAAACCCAAGTTCCGAGCTGAGGTTTTTGCGCACGATATCGCCATCCAGAAGGGTCACCGGGCGCCCGCCCATTTCCATCAGCTTGACCATAAGAGCGTTGGCAATGGTGGATTTGCCCGAGCCGGAAAAGCCGGTGAAGAACACGGTAAAGCCCTGTTGCGAGCGCGGCGGGCGGGTGCGGCGCAGCTCGCTCACCACTTCGGGGAACGAGAACCATTCCGGTATCTCAAGCCCCTCTTGCAGACGACGACGAAGCTCGGTGCCCGAAATGTTGAGGATGGTCACGTCATCCTTGTCTTCGATCTCGTCCACCGGCTCATACTGCGCGCGTTCCTGCACATAGACCATGTGCTTGAAATCAACCATCTCGACGCCGATTTCATCCTGGTATTTGCGGAACAGATCCTGCGCCTCATAGGGTCCATAGAAATCGTCGCCGGCCGAATTTTTGCCGGGGCCGGCGTGATCGCGACCAACGATAAAATGGGTACAACCGTGATTGGCGCGAATAAGCCCGTGCCACACCGCCTCGCGGGGGCCGGCCATGCGCATGGCAAGGTTCAAAAGGCTCATTGTGGTGGTCGAGCCCGGATATTTGTCAATCACCGCCTCGTAACAGCGCACGCGGGTAAAGTGATCGACATCGCCCGGTTTGGTCATGCCCACGACCGGGTGGATCAGCAGGTTGGCCTGGGCCTCTTTCGCGGCGCGAAAGGTCAGTTCCTGATGCGCACGGTGCAGCGGGTTGCGGGTCTGAAACGCGACAACGCGGCGCCAGCCCAGTTTGCGGAAAAGCGCGCGCAATTCGTTGGGTGTGTCGCGGCTGCCGCGGAAATCGTAATGCACCGGTTGCTGAATCCCGGTGATCGGCCCGCCAAGATAGACCGAGCCCGCCGTGTGATGCAGATAGTTCACCGCCGGATGGACAGGGTCGTCGGCGCCAAACACCTTTTCGGCCTCACGTGGCTTATTGGGGGTCCAGCGGTCGGTCACGGTCATCGTGGCCAGGATCACGCCCTCTTGGTCGCGCAGCGCGATATCCTGTCCAAGCTCAAGCCTTTCGGCGAACTTTTCGCTGACATCAAGGTTGATCGGCATCGGCCAAAGCGTGCCATTGGCAAGACGCATGTTTTCAACGACGCCGTTATAATCGGCCTCGCTGAGAAAGCCCTTGAGCGGGTTGAACCCACCGTTCATCAAAAGCTCGAGGTCGCAGATCTGACGTGGGTTCAGATCCCAGCTGATAAGGTCTGCGGCCTCAACTTTCAGTTTTTGGGCGCTTTCGTGCGAGACGTACAGTTCTGGAATCGGGGCAAGGTTTTGGTGTTGCATGGAAACCCTCGGGCAAATTGCAAAGTGAAATTGGGTTGCCGTGTGCAACCGTGATTACGCGCGGCATAGACCCGCAGAAGGGCAAGTTTCAAGCTAAACAGGGGTGTATTGGCGAAAAGAGGCCGAAATGCCGCGAATCTAGCGCAGTCCAGCACAAAATTGCAGGGACCCCTTGGAAGACAAGACACATGTTTGACCACCCCTGTGGGGGGCTGTCAAACGCAGGGTCCTGATCAGTCGCCCTGCTCTGCCAGCCAGCGTTCAGCGTCAAGCGCGGCCATACAGCCCATGCCGGCGCTTGTGACGGCCTGACGGTAAATGTGATCGGTCAAATCGCCGGCCGCGAACACGCCGGGCACGCTGGTGTGGGTAGAGCCGGGCTCGACCTTGACATACCCACCATTGTGCAGCTCAAGCGTATCAATCACCAGCTCGCTCGCCGGGGCGTGGCCGATGGCGATGAACACGCCCTTGCAGGGGATTTCGGTGATCTCGCCGGTATCCACATGCCGTACGCGCACGCCTTCGACGCCTTTGGGGGTGTCGGTGCCGGTCACCTCGTCCAGCGTGTGATGCCAGAGGGTTTCAATCTTGGGGTGCTTGAACAGGCGATCCTGCAGGATCTTTTCGGCGCGCAATTCGTCGCGGCGGTGGATCAGCGTCACTTTGGATGCGAAATTGGTCAGAAACAGCGCCTCTTCCACGGCGGTGTTGCCGCCGCCGATCACGACAATCTCTTGTCCGCGATAAAAGAACCCGTCGCAGGTGGCACAGGCAGACACGCCAAAGCCTTTGAACGCCTCTTCACTGGGCAGGCCAAGCCATTTGGCGCGCGCGCCGGTCGACAGGATCACGACATCGGCGGTATAAACGGTGCCGCTGTCACCTCGGGCGGTGAAGGGGCGGTTTTTGATATCAAGTTCGGTGATGATATCGCCGATGATCTCGCATCCCATGGCCTTGGCGTGCGCCTCCATCCGAAGCATAAGGTCGGGGCCCTGCACCTCGGTATCGCCGGGCCAGTTTTCAACCTCGGTCGTGGTGGTAAGCTGGCCACCCGGCTCAATGCCCTGCACAAGGATCGGTTCGAGCATGGCGCGGCTGGCATAAACACCGGCGGTATAGCCAGCGGGACCAGACCCGATGATGAGGCATTTTGTGTGACGGGTTTCGGGCATGGGATGTCTCTTTGATGTTCGGTTGCACTTGCTTTGGGCGAAGATATAGCGGCGCCGCGCTCGGCATGTAACCCCTTGCAACCCGGCTTTGCCGTTCCATATGTCTTGGGACTTGTTGGGGAAATGATGTTGCGCAAGTGCGAAACATTATTGCGCGCACCGGCCGGCATGGTATAACAATCGCGAAGTCTGAGGGGGATGTAACATGGCGGTTTCCCGTCTTGATCCGATTGATCGCAAAATACTGGCAGAGCTGCAGGCGGATGGTCGAATGACCAATGTTGAACTGGCCAAACGCGTTGGCATTTCCGCGCCGCCCTGCCTGCGCCGGGTGCGCACGCTAGAGGAATCAGGGTACATTCGCGGCTATCACGCCGATGTGGACGCCCGCGAACTTGGGTTCGAGGTTCAGGTCTTTGCCATGGTCGGTCTGCAAAGTCAGGCCGAGGCCGATCTAAGTGCGTTCGAGACCCGGTGCCGCAACTGGCCGCTTGTGCGTGAATGTCACATGCTGAATGGCGAGGTGGATTTCATCCTCAAATGCGTGGCCCCCGATCTAAGCACCTTTCAGCGCTTTCTGACCGAGGAACTGACCGCCGCCGATAATGTGGCAAGCGTCAAGACCTCGCTGGTCATTCGCGTCGCCAAGGACGATCCGGGCGTGCCGTTTGATGTTCTCGAAGCGCGCCTGACGCAGAAGGCCTAGGCCGCGCCGATCAGGCGATTTCCAACCCTTCGGGTGATGACAGCGGCAGGCGCAGATGGGCCATGCTGCCGAATTGATGCGGCTCGCGGATATGCGGGAACAGCCCCAGAAACAACGCGAGCATATTGTGCCCAAGGGTGCGCTCGAACCCTGGCGCGGGGTGAAAGCTTTCGACCTCTAGCCCGTTCGCGATAATAGTCGCATGACGGCGCAGGCACAGGTGAAAGACGGTCACCGGGCGTTGTGGCCTGATCTCGATAGCATGTACGCCATCGCTTAGATTGCGCGCGGGCGTCAGCACCTGATCGCTGCCGATATTGGCCCGCATGTT
>CBDTZA010000045.1:0-9200 GCA_965364785.1 uncultured Roseovarius sp.
AGCCGCCTTACGCACCGTGGAGCGGACCTGGGCATAGGACATGGCCGCAAAGACAAGAGCGGTGGCCAGGGTCATGCAAAGGGTCATCATCACAAGCTTGCCACGCAGGCCGAGGCCTATTTGCACGCCGCCCGCCAAAGACCTTGTGTCGATCACCGCAAGTTTGAGGGTCTAGTCTCACCTTTTCCTTCTACAGCGTCGCGCGCAGAGTCGAGCAAGCTGTTGACATCATCGAGATAGCCAAACAGATTGCCGCAATCGTCCTCCAGCCCCTGAAGGTTGCGCGCAACATTCGGATTTTCAGACGTATCCCCCCGCAGGTTGCGAACCCGGCGCAGCATCGCGGCCATGATGGCCCGCATGTCCGGCGCGCTTGCCCGCGAAAACCGATCGACGGTTTCGGCCAGAGCCACGCGCGTGGACTGTTCAGAGCTGATCGTGGCCAAAAGCAGGCTGCGCTCGATCGCAGTGGTGATTGATTTTCGAATACCCTCGGCGCTTAGGTCGTCCTTGATCAGATAATCCGCACATCCAGAGCGCATCGCCTCAACGATGATGTCATGCTCGCCCACGCTGGTGACCATGATCGGCACGGAACTTTTCTGTTGGCCATGCGATTTCACAAGCGCAAGTGCCTCAAGCCCGGTTTCAACCCCGAGGTGATAATCCAGGAAAATGAGGTCGAACCGATACCGATCAAGTGCCGCCTCTACCTGCGCAAGATCGCACGCTTCTTCGCCCTTGAAATTCAGGCCCGTTTTTTTGCACAGATTGATGATCCGGCGACGATCAACGGGGTCATCATCAACAAACAGCACCGACAAAAGCTGTTTTTCGGCCGGGACCACAAGATGCGAGGGTTGGATGTTTGCTACCCTGTCTTTCATCGGTGTCTTCCTTGTTCAACTAAGCCAGATTGCCCGCACTGTTCAGGCGGAAAAACGGCTAAAATTCAGGGGGGATTTCCCCATTTAATCGGCCCCGCAGCGCGCCAAATATCCGCATCCGCAGGGACCATAAAACCCGCGGTCAATAACGAACACCGCAAGGCGGACCCGTCACAGCTTGACCCCCAAGATGTCAAATTCGGACTAAGAAACGATTAAGAAAAACCGACCAAATCGGACTATCCGCCCCAAACGATACCCCGCTGCCCGGTGACCTCTGTGAAGGGCCGGGCGCCCCCATTGGGCGGCGCGCCCTGGGGCACGATGGCCAGTCTGACAGTCCTACTTTGGTCGTAGCCACCACCCCGATCAAAGCCTTGCTCTTTGGGAAATCTAGGCTAGGCTCGCGCCTTGTGAATGCAATGTAAGAGGTATTTGCACTGGCCTGCGAAGGGGAGAGCGCGCGCCGGTTCAACGTTTCGATTTCAAAACCTGATGACCCGACTGTCGTCCTGACACGGTGGTCATACATGTAAGATTTTCAAATGGGAGGAACCACATGAAACATCTGCTATCATCCATTGCCGCGCTCGCCCTCACTGTCGGCCTGGCCCAGGCACAGGGCGCAAATGTGCCCGACAACCTGGACAAGCTGTCGAACTTTCAATCGACCGGCGTGACCGACTTTACCTTTATCGAACAAGGCGGCGCCTATGCCGATGGCATCAAAAAGACGCTTGAGGGCATCACCCTGCCGGCCGGTTTCAAGATCGGCCTTTACGCGGTTGTGCCCGATGCGCGCCACATGGCCGTTGGCCCGCAAGGTGTAGTGACATTTGTCGGCACCCGCAAAGACAAGGTCTGGTCGGTGACCGACCGCAACAAGGACCGCGTCGCCGATGAGGTCAAGGATTTCGCGCCCTCGCTTAAATTCTCGATCCCCAATGGCCCCTGCTTTTCCAAGGACGGCTTTCTTTACATCGCCGAACAAAACCGCGTGTTGCTGTTCCCTGCTGCGGAATTCTTTTATGAAAGCCCCGATGTTGCGGCCTTCAACCTTGTCGCCCAGGGCGACCTGATCCCGGAGGAACAGGAAAGCTTTAACCACACCGCACGGGTGTGTGATATCGGCCCGGATGGCAAGATCTACATCTCGCTCGGTCAGCCCTTTAACGTTGCCCCGGAAGCGAACCTTGAGATCAACACAAAATGGGGCCTCGGCGGGATTATCCGGATGAACACCGATGGCACCGACCGCGAGGTTTATACCTACGGCGTTCGCAACTCGGTCGGTCAGGATTTCCACCCCGAAACCGGCGATCTCTGGTGGACCGACAATCAGGTTGACGGCATGGGCGATGATATCCCCCCCGGCGAGCTGAACCATCAGACCGAGGCGGGCCAGCACTTTGGCCATCCGTGGTATGGCGGCGGATCGGTACGCACGAACGAGTATAAAGGTCAGGAAGTTCCGGTTGATGTGGTGATGCCCGCGGTCGAAACCGTGGCCCATGCCGCCGATCTCGGGATGACCTTTTACACCGGCAAGATGTTCCCGGCGAAATACAAGAATGCGATTTTCTCGGCTCAGCACGGATCGTGGAACCGCACAGAGCCGGTTGGCGCGCGGGTGATGGTCACCCATATCGACGCCGATGGCACCGCCACGATGGAACCCTTTGCCGAGGGCTGGATCGACGAGAATGGCGAATATCTGGGTCGCCCAGTGGATGTGGCGCAACTGCGCGACGGCTCGCTTCTGGTCTCGGATGACCTTGCAGGTGCGGTCTATCGCATCTGGTACGAGGGCAACTGATGCTTAAGGCATTTATTTTGGGTCTGGGCGGGGTTTTCCTCGCCCAGACTGCCTTTGCAGAGGATATTGCGGGTGATCCTGAGGCGGGGCGTAAGCTTGCTGGTCAGTGCCGCACCTGCCATGGCATCGACGGCTTTGCCAAAATCCCGATCGCGCCGCATATCGGCGGTGAGAATCCGGCCTATATCATGCATCAGTTAACCGCGTTCCGCGACGGGACGCGCACGCATGAGATGATGACGGTCGTGGCGAAAAATCTTGATGATGCGGCCATCGCCAATCTTGCCGCCTGGTACAGCAGCCAGACCCCGGTGGCCAAACTCTCGGCCGGTCAATCGCCCGAAGACGCGCCCGAGGGCTGCGTTGCCTGTCACGGCGCCGACGGGATTGCCCAGATCGAGGATGCCCCCAATCTGGCCGGCGAAACCACCATGTATATCGACACGCAACTCAAGGCGTTTCGCACCGGCAAGCGCACACATGAGATCATGAGCGGGATCGCCGCCGAGATGTCCAACGCCGAAATCCGCGCCGTGGCCGAATGGTATGCTGCCGTCGAGTTCAAGGTGAACCCGCCGCAATAATCCCGATGGACGCCCCTAGATCTCGGGGTTCGGCAGGCTCTCGAACGCGAGCTTTAGGGCATCACCCCAGCCATCAGAGATGGCGGCGAAATAGGGATCATCGGCCTCGATCCGCAGGGTGTTATCAATCCGAAAGCTATCCGTGTCGTAAAAACACACATCAAGCGGAAGCCCGACCGACAGATTGGCCTTGATCGTGGAATCAAAGCTGACCAGCATCAGCTTCATCGCATCGGCAAAACTCATGCCTCTATCATAGGCGCGCACAAGGATCGGGCGGCCATATTTGGTCTCGCCGATCTGGAAAAACGGCGTCTCGGCGCTGGCCTCAATAAAGTTGCCCTCAGGATAGATCAGAAACAAACGCGGCGGCCCGCCGTTGATCTGACCGCCCAGAATGATCGTGGCATTAAACCCGGAATCGGCGCGCTGTCCGGTGCTGGCATGGGTGTCGATCACCCCGCGCAGGGTCTCTGCCACCAGACGCGCCGCCTGAAACATCGAGGGCACCGACAGGATCGAGGGATCACGATCATCATGCGCCTTGGTGCGTTCCTCAAGCAGGCTGACAACCGCCTGCGTCGTGGCAAGATTGCCCGCCGTCATCAAAACAAGCGCGCGCTCATTCGGCACGTTCCAGCTGTGCTGTTTGCGAAAGGTCGAAATGTTATCGACCCCTGCATTGGTGCGGGTGTCTGACATAAAGACAATCCCACGATCCAGGGCCAACCCAATGCAATAGGTCACCTGCACAAACCTTCCGTTACTGTTGCTGCGTCACCCAAAGCGACACATCCATGCTTTCCTCGGCCAGCCCATAGCGGTGCCCCACAATCGGTGCGGCCTCGGTATAATCAAGGCCGGTTGCCACCCGCACGTATCGTGTATCGGGCGAGATTGCGTTGGACACATCAAACCCGACCCAGCCCAATCCATCAACATGGGCCTCGGCCCAGGCATGGGTGGCGCTTTGCTCGTCCTGACCATCCATCCGCAGATACCCCGAAACATACCGCGCCGGAAGCCCCATTGCGCGCGCGCAGGCGATGAAAACATGCGCGTGATCCTGGCACACGCCATGCCCGGCACTCAGGGCATCCTCGGCGCTCCAGGCAATCTCGGATTTTCCGGTCTCATAGGCAATCGCACCATGTATGCGCGCCGACAGATCGTGAAGCCGCTCAAGATCACTGTCGCCCTCGACCATCCGCAACACCTCACGACAGCCTTTTCCCGCGCGGGTATGATCGGTCGCCTTCTCAAATAGCCAGAGCGGCGCAAGCCCCTGATGCACGCCAACCACCCCGGCGGTATCGCTTATCTCAACCACACCTTCAGAGCGCACGATAAGCTGTGTGACCTCAGGCTCGAAACTAAACAACATGACGTGGTTGCGGTGATGGTCGTCAAATTCCACCTGCTTTTGCCCGCCCTCAACGGTGATCTTCCAGTCGCGCACGACCTGCCCACGCGTGGCTTTCGGATAAAGCCGGATTTGCTGCACCCCGTAAGGCACCGGGGCGGAATAATCATATCTCGTGGTGTGTTTGATCGAAAGGCGCATGGCTTATCCGTAAAATCTATAGTCGATTTCAATCTGGCCGCTCAGCGCCGATAGATTCTCCAGCACCTCCTGCACATATTCATGCAGCCCATAATCAAAGATCGCGTTAACATCATGGCTTAGGAACCGCTGACACATTGTATCAACCATCTGATGACACGGCAGGCGCAGGTCATAATCGCTGGCCAGATAGTTCAGGTTATCACGCAGTTTGCCACAGCTGAAATTAAGACTGCGCGGCATGCATTTGTCGAGGATCAGAAACTGCGCAATGCCGCGTGGGGTCACATTGGGGCCAATCGCCATCCGATAGCCGCCCTCGGCACTGACCGAGCGCAGGATCGTATCCCATTGCACATTATCAAGCCGCGACCCGACCGAGGCCGCCGATGGCAACAGCACATAGTATTTCACATCCAGAATGCGGGCGGTGTTATCGGCGCGCTCGATAAAGGTGCCGATGCGCACGAAATTGTAAATCTCATTGCGCAGCATCGTGCCGTGAATGGCACCGCGCACAAGCGCACTGCGCTCGCGAATCAGCGACAGAACCTTGGGCAGATCGCGATCGCTTACCTTGCGCGCCAAGGCATCGCGCAGCATCATCCAGCACGAATTGACCGCCTCCCACGCCTCATGGGTAAGCGCTGTGCGCACCAGCCGCGCGTTCTGGCGGGCCTGGCCCACCACCGACATCACCGAGGCCGGGTTGTCAGGATCACGCAGCATCCAGTCGATTGCAAGATCGGCCGCGATCTCGCCGTGTTTCTCAACGTAACCCTGCGACATCGCTCCGGCCTGCAACACCGACATCCAGTCATCGGCACCGCTTCCGGCACGGGTAAGGGCGATCCGCTGACCGGTTTCAATCATGCGCGCAGTATTCTCCGAACGCTCAAGCAAACGGGCCATCCAGAACAGGCCACCGGCGGTTTTTCCAAGCATCGCTTAATCCTCCAGCACCCAGGTGTCCTTGGTGCCGCCCCCCTGTGACGAGTTCACCACAAGTGAACCCTTCTTCATCGCCACCCGCGTCAACCCGCCGGGCGTGACCTGAATGCCATCCTTGGACATCAAAACGAACGGGCGCAGATCGACATGCCGGGGCGACAACCCCGCCTTGGTAAAGACCGGGACCGTCGACAGGCTAAGGGTGGGTTGCGCGATGTAATTGGACGGGCGCGCGCGCAGCTTGCTCTCGAACTCTTTAAGCTCTTTCTTGCTCGCCGCCGGACCGATCAGCATGCCATAGCCGCCCGATCCATGCACCTCTTTGACAACCAGCTCGGGCAGATGCGCCAGAACGTAATCAAGGCTTTCCTTTTCGCTACACCGCCATGTCGGCACGTTTTGCAAAATGGGCCGCTCGCCGGTGTAGAATTCGACGATCTCGGGCATATAGCTATAGATCGCCTTGTCGTCGGAAATGCCGGTGCCCGGCGCGTTGGCAATGGTAATGCCACCGGCGCGGTAAACATCCATGATGCCGGGCACGCCAAGTGCAGAGTCGGGGTTGAAATTCAGCGGATCAAGAAACTCGTCATCGACCCGGCGATAAAGCACATCAATCGGGCGATAGCCACGCGTCGTGCGCATCGCCACGCGCCCGTTCACCACCCTTAAATCATGCCCCTCGACAAGCTCGACCCCCATCTTGTCGGCCAGAAAGGCGTGCTCGTAATAGGCCGAGTTGTAAATTCCCGGCGTCAGCACCGCCACCGTGGGCGTGCCCTCACAGGCCTCTGGCGCCGAGGCCGCCAGAGAGCGGCGCAAATTGCGCGGATAATCCGACACCGGGCGCACCCTTGTCTTGCTGAACAGCTCGGGGAACATCCGCAGCATGGTCTCGCGGTTTTCCAGCATATAGCTGACACCCGACGGCGTGCGCGCATTGTCCTCAAGCACGAAAAAGTCGCCCGGCCCGGTGCGCACAAGATCAATCCCGGTGATATGGGTATAGATACCCCCCGGTGGCATGACCCCGATCATCTGGGGCAAAAACGCCCCGTTATTGGCAATCATTTCGCGCGGCACGCGACCTGCGCGCAGAATTTCCTGACGGTGGTAAATATCATGCAGGAACGCGTTGATCGCGCGCACCCTCTGTTCGATCCCGCGTTCAAGGCGTTGCCATTCCTGACCAGAGATAATCCGTGGAATGATATCAAACGGGATAAGCCGTTCCTCGGCCTCAGAGCGCCCATAGACGTTAAAGGTGATCCCGGTCAGGCGGAAAAGATCTTCGGCCTCCCGCTGCTTGGCGCGCAGCCGGGCGGCGTCCTCGTTGCAGAGCCAGCCATCAAACGTCACGTAAGGCTGGCGAACCTGGCCGTCATGGCCGTGCATCTCATCAAACATATCCATGTCTCGATGGTTTCCCTCTGTGTCCGGACCCGTGCAATCGCGTTTCATGCGCCGACGGTCAAAGCACCGAATTTTGCCCGAACGAGATGCGATTATGCACAAAAGCCGGGCAGCGTGCAAAATTTCACGGCATTGAGAACGCCCGTAGCCCCAAAGCCCTGTGCAACCGGCGCATCATTCAACATAACCGTAACGCACCAAATGCTGGAGTTACCCGTAAGGAGTGCGTAGAACCTTGAGAACCCGAATGACCAAGGCCCTCGAATGACCAAACGCAAAGACGCTGACAAAACACCCGTTTTCGCCCAAGACCCGCACCGCGTGCGTGATCTCAATGAACGGACCCTCGAATCCGCGATTGGCCGCGAGGTGCGCGCCTTTCGCCATCAAAAGGGCATGACCGTGGCCGATCTGGCCAATGCGACGGGGCTGTCGCTTGGGATGCTGTCGAAAATCGAAAATGGCATCACATCGCCGTCTCTGACCACCTTGCAAATTCTTGCGCATGCGCTCAGCACGCCGATCACCTCTTTCTTTCGCCGCTTCGAAGAACGCCGCGAGGCGATGCATGTCAAAGCCGGGGATGCGGTGGAAATCACCCGCGCGGGCACCCGCTCGGGCCATCAATACAACCTGCTTGGTCATATAGGCGGCAACGCCTCGGGCGTCATGGTAGAGCCATACCTTATCACCCTGTCGGAAACCTCTGACGTGTTTCCCACCTTTCAGCATGATGGCCTCGAACTGCTGTATATGCTCGAAGGCGTGGTCGATTATCGGCATGGCGACAATCATTACCGGCTGGAACCGGGCGATAGCCTGTTCTTTGATGCCGACGCCCCGCATGGCCCGGACGGGCTTGTGCAACTGCCCGCGCGATATTTGTCGATCATCTGCTACCCGCAGGGCAACTAGGCCCCTCTCTGTCGTTTTTCAACACGGCTTGCGTGCATCCCGCACCGCAGGGTGCAACAGCGCGCACTGTGCTTGATAAGAAAAAATGTTTCCTGCTAGTTGAATCAATTGGTTTCTGTGCTAGAGTTTTCTCAAACATGACCCAAGGAGAACCGACTCATGTGTGGCATTGTGGGCTTATTCCTGAAGGACCGCGCGTTAGAACCGCAGCTGGGCGCCCTTCTGACTGACATGCTGGTCACGATGACCGACCGCGGACCCGATAGCGCGGGCATCGCCATCTATGGCGCGCCCGAGGCTGGCAAGTGGCTGATGACCGTACAATCAGCCAATCCAGATACGGACTTTGCGGCGCTTGATACAGATCTGTCCGCCGCGCTTGGCGCGCCGGTCAAGATGACGATCAAAGACACCCATGCCGTGCTTGAACTTGACGCCGACAAGGCCGGTGACGCGCGCGCCGCTCTCAAATCCATGCGCCCCGACCTGCGCATCATGAGCACGGGCGAGAGCATCGAGATTTTCAAAGAGGTGGGCCTTCCGGCCGATGTGGCCAAACGCTTTGAGGTGTCCAAAATGGCCGGCAGCCACGGCATCGGCCACACCCGCATGGCCACCGAATCCGCGATCACCACGATGGGCGCACACCCGTTTTCCACCGGGCCGGACCAATGCCTTGTCCATAACGGCTCGCTCAGCAATCACAACAGCCTGCGCCGCCGCCTGATCCGCGAAGGCATGACCTTCGAGACCGAAAACGACAGCGAAGTCGCCGCCGCCTATCTCAGCTGGAAAATGGCCAAAGGCGCCGATCTCGGTGGCGCGCTTGAGGCCTCGCTTGACGATCTTGACGGGTTTTACACCTTTGTTGTCGGCACCAAGGACGGCTTTGGCGTGCTGCGTGATCCGATTGCCTGCAAACCCGCCGTGATGGCCGAAACCGATCAATACGTCGCGTTTGGCTCGGAATATCGCGCGATGGTTAACCTGCCGGGCATTGAAACCGCCCGCGTCTGGGAGCCCGAACCCTCAACCGTTTATTTCTGGAAGCACTGACCCATGCAGACATT
>CBDTZA010000046.1:0-9112 GCA_965364785.1 uncultured Roseovarius sp.
CATAATTGTGTTTCCTTATCCCAGTTTGATCGTTGTTTCGTCGGCGAATGCGGCAACGGGGATCCACAGGTTCTCGGGCGCGGGCCCTTTGCGGATGCGCCCGGCGGTGTCGTAGTGCGACCCGTGGCAGGGGCAGAACCAGCCGCCAAAATCGCCTGCGCCGTCCCCGATGGGAACGCAGCCCAGATGGGTGCACACGCCGATCATCACCAGCCATTCCTCGGCGGCGTCGCCTTCGGCGCCCGGCATCGCGATCGTGCGGTTCGGGTCAGTCGCGGGCTGCACGCCGTCCAGGTTGGGGTTCTGCGCTGTGGGATCAATCAGACCGCTGATATCCACCTCGCGTGCCGCGTCAATCTCGGCCTGTGTGCGGCGGCGGATAAAGACGGGCTTGCCCAGATACTTGACCGTGATCTGCGTGCCGACCTCGACACCCGACACGTCGACCCGGATCGAGCTAAGCGCCTGCACATCGGCCGAGGGGTTCATCTGATTGACCAGCGGCCAGATGGCCGCACCAGTGGCGACGGCACCAGCGCCTGCGGTGGCGTAGTAGAGGAAATCCCTACGGGTGCCTTGGGTGCCTTCGTGATCGTCTGCGTGGGACACGAGGTTTACTCCATTTATCAGCGCCGCGAACGGCCTCATACGGGTTTCTGGCCGCAGGATTCCCCGCAACCGGTCTGGGCTGGTATTTAGCGGGGGTTTCAAGGGCAGTCCAGTGCGCAATGCCGTTGATTTGATCAAGGCGCGCAAGTGTCGCGCATGGGATGTACCAAAATCGGCTGTAAACAAGGGAAAATCCTGTGTATTGATATCCTGGAGCGCGCCTGACCATGCTGACCAAACTTAAATTTTCCGCCACGGCCCTAATGCTGACGACCTCGCCCGCTGTCGCCGAGCTTGAGGTCAGTCTTTAATTCGGCTGTGCAAAATGCCGACAGTTCGACCGACTCGGTGCGCCTGCCCGGCGCGGCAGCCGCCGTAAAGCGCGATATCAACTGGACCGCAAAACCGCTGGACAACCCGTTTTTCTACGGCGGCCGGGCAACCTCTGAACGCAGAAAATATCGGTTTCGGTATTGAAGGCACCCACACCAAAGTGATCGCCTCGCCTGCGGACCGTGCCGCCCTTGGGGTGGATAAACGCGAATTCACCGACGGACACACCATTGTCACCGCCAAAATCATGAAACGTTGGCCCGGTGCCTTCGTCAAAGCGCCCAAGTTCACGCCCTATGTCGGCGCGGGCGTGGGGATCGCGGTGCCGCATGTCGACATCAAGGTTTCCGGCGCCTCCAGCCGCACCTTTGGCTTAGAGGTCACGGGCCCGCCGCGCGCGGCATCGCCGGGGTAAAGTATAACATCACCGAAAAATGGGCGCTGTTTGGCAAATACCAGATCGTCTATTCCGACAACGATGCCACCATTGATGCCGATCCTGCGGACCCCGGCCAAATCAATGACCAGACCAATGGCCAGCTGAAAACCGAATTGCTGACGCAAGCGATCAACGTCGGCGTCAGCTACAACTTCTGATCAGGGTCCATCAGGATTGACGAAAAACAGCGGCGGCGTTTATTCCGGCGCCGTTTTTATCATGCTTTCGCGCTCTGCAAAGCCCGCATACCAATCGGCCAGCGCCTCATTGCCACTGCGCCAGCCGCGCGCATCGTGGCGAAAATCGAGATAGCCAAGAGCACAGCCCATGGCGATATGGCTCATGTCGAGCGGCCCCGCCAGATGGCTCATCCAGCGCGCATTGACCGCGGCCAGAGCGCGCGCCGCCTTTTGCCACTGCCCCTCCACCCAGGGCGCATATTGCATCTTTTCGGGCCGGAAACGCGTCTCATAGGTCATCGACAGGGCGGCCTCCATGATCCCTTCGGCGGTGGCCTCCAGCGTCAGCACATCCCAAAGACGCGCCTCAGGGTACATCTTGGCCCCCGCGCGGTGATCCAGATAGCGGGTGATCACCCGGCTGTCATAAAGCGTCGGCCCATCCGCGCGCACCAATGCCGGGATTTTACCAAGCGGATTGGCCGCCGCCGCCTCTGGATTGGTGTCCAGCGGCGTGGTGGCAACATCCACCACCTCAACATCGGCCAACTGCCCGGTCTCATGCAACAAAACACGAACCTTGCGCACAAAGGGCGAAAGCGGCGAGAAGATCAACTTCATGAAAGCGGCTCCTGATAAACTGTCTCAGAGACGTTAGGCGTACCCCCGACGTCTGTCCAGTGGTCAGGCTCGCATCGCCTGGGCTTTCATCGTTCCACAAATACTCATTCAAGCGGCGGTCAGTTGCGTGCCCCGCACGCCTGTCACCTGCGCCGATACGATCTGACCCTCGGGGTGGTCGCTGTCAAAACTGACTTCGGTAAACTGCTCGGTCCGCCCCATCCGGAGACTTTCCATCAAAACCGCGTGGGTGCGGCCCTGCTGGTCCTGCAAATGCCGGGCCACCTGCGCCTCGCCCGCCGCGCGCAGACGCGCCGCGCGGGCCTTGATCGCGCGCCCATCGACCTGTGGCATCCGCGCCGCTGGCGTGCCGGGACGGGGCGAATAGGGAAAGACATGCAGCCATGTCAGATCGCACTCGGTCACCAGCCTGAGGGCATTTTCAAAATGCGCTTCGGTCTCGGTCGGGAAGCCGGCGATGATATCAGCGCCAAAGGTCATCTCGGGGCGCAGCTTGCGCGCCTCTTCGGTAAAGCGGATCGCATCGTCACGCAGATGGCGCCGCTTCATCCGCTTCAGGATAAGGTCATCGCCATGTTGCAGGCTCAGATGCAGATGCGGCATCAGGCGCGGCTCGGTCGCGATCGCCTGCATCAGGTTTTCATCAACCTCAATCGAATCGATACTGCTGATCCGCAGACGCGCAAGGTCCGGCACCAGCTTCACAATGCGCATCACCAGATCGCCAAGTTTCGGCGCCGCCGGAAGGTCCGCGCCCCAGCTGGTCAGATCCACACCTGTCAGCACCACCTCGTTATAGCCCGCACCGACAAGCCGCTTGATCTGATCCACCACCACGCCCGCCGGAACACTGCGCGAGTTGCCGCGCCCGAACGGGATGATGCAAAAGGTACAGCGGTGATCACAGCCGTTTTGCACCTGCACATAGGCGCGGCTGCGGCTGCCGAAGCCATCAATCAGATGGCCTGCGGTTTCGGTGACCGACATGATGTCATCGACCACAACGCGCTCTGTCTCGCCAATGAAATCGGCGGCTAGTCGGCCCCATGTGTCGGGCTGCATCTTTTCGGTATTGCCGAT
The DNA here is from genome assembly GCA_965364785.1 of uncultured Roseovarius sp. Lineage (GTDB taxonomy): Bacteria > Pseudomonadota > Alphaproteobacteria > Rhodobacterales > Rhodobacteraceae > Roseovarius. The sequence continues at coordinate 3,283 of CBDTZA010000046.1, forward strand.
CACCGCATCCACCTCGGGCATGGCGGCAAAGGTTTCCGGCTCTGTCTGGGCGGCGCATCCGGTCACGATCAGGCGGGCATCGGGGTTTTCGCGACGCAGGCGGCGGATCTCCTGTCGGGCCTTGCGCACCGCCTCTGAGGTCACGGCGCAGGTGTTGATCACCACCGCATTGCCAAGCCCGGCCTGCCCGGCCAGTTCTTTCATCGCCTCGGTTTCATAGGCGTTCAGGCGACAGCCGAGCGTGGTGAATTTCGGGGGCTCGGTCATGCGAAACCCGCCAGAAACTCTGGCGTCAGAACGCCGCTGGCCACATGACAGGTCGCCCCGGTCATCCAGACGCCATCCTCGCGCCAGTCCACCTCAAGCGTGCCGCCATCCAGATCAATCCGCACCTGCCGCCCGGTAAGCCCCCGGCGCGCCGCCGCCACCGCCGTCGCGCAAGACGACGAACCCGAGGCAAGCGTGACACCCACACCGCGCTCCCACACCCGCATGCGAAGGTGGTTTTCGCCGACAAGGCTGGCCACCTGCACATTGGTGCGCTTGGGATAAAGCGGGTGATGCTCATAACGCGATCCAAACTGCGCAAGCGGAATGGCTTCGGCATTCTCGACAAAGAAGGTGCAATGCGGATTGCCCATGCCGGTGGCGGTCGGCCCGCCCTCAATTGGCAATTCCAGAGTGTCCATGTCCTCGGCAAGCGGAATCTCGTGCCATTCAAGCTGTGGCTGGCCCATATTGACCGAGGTAAGACCGCCGCCCGCATCGACCGCATAAAGATCGCCGCGTGCCGTGGTCAGATGAAGACGCGTCAGACCCGATTCGCCCATCAGATAGCGCGCGATACAACGCGTGGCATTGCCACAGGCCGCTGAGGTTGATCCATCCGCGTTATAAAACGTCAGATGTGCGTCGCCATCACCCGGCTCTATCACCGCAAGCTGGTCAAAGCCGATTCCCTTGTGACGATCCGCGATCCCCATAATCAGTCCCGGTGTCATTTCCATGGGCTCCACACGCGCATCCAGCACGACAAAGTCGTTTCCAAGCCCGTGCATTTTCATAAAGGGCAATCCGGTATCGCGATAATCGTTCATTAGCGGGCATATAAACCCAGCCGTCGGACGAATCCAGCATATCCCATGAATAACTTGCACTTTCGGGGTTGACCCCCTGCACTGCTCTTTCTAGATACCGCCCCACACGTGGCCGCTTACCGGGTTGGACGACCAACAAAGTTTTCGGCACCGTGCAAAACAGACTTAGCTGTTTGCGCTCATCGCGCTTTTAGGTCTAAGACTGCGCGACGGACGGCTTGAAACCCGTCACACATATGGTGAGAGCCGGTAGCTCAGCTGGTAGAGCAACTGACTTTTAATCAGTAGGTCCAGGGTTCGAGCCCCTGCCGGCTCACCACTTTGCATTTACATCTCAGAGCTATGCTATGTGGGTTTTGCCAAGGCTCGACGCTTTGCATGCGTTTTGCCCGTAGTGTCAAACCCTTGCGCAGCTAAACAGGCGGGGGGCCCAGGGTGCCGCGCAAACGCAAGGTGGTCTCAAGGCGGACGCTATTGCGGGCGGGGTGACCTGCCACCATATCCACCAAAAGGCGCGCGGCCTGACGGCCCATTTCGCGATGTGGCACATGAACCGTGGTCAGGGGCGGATCAACCACCCGCGCCAACTCGATATCGTCAAACCCGGTGATCGAGATGTCGCCGGGCACGGCAAGACCAAGCTCTCGCGCCATTTGCACCGCCCCGACCGCAAGAACATCATTGCCGCAAATCACCGCTGTCGGGCGCGGCGTATGATCCATCAGGCGGCGCAGGGCCTTGGCCCCGTTTTCAATGCTATAGGGCGTCTCGATGAGGTCCGCCGTAGCAGGGTCAAGCCCATGCGCGCGCATCGCGTCATGCACCCCGTCCACCCGTGCGCGGGCGCGGTCATTGCCTGCGCAATCCGCTGAAATAATCCCGATCTGGCGATGTCCCTGACGCAACACCTCGGCCGCCAGCCCGGCCATGGCAAGACGGTTGTCAAACCCGATCGAAAGACGCCCCATCGCCGGATCATAGGCCCAGGAGATCAGCACCGGCACACCACGATTTTCCAAAAACTTATAGATCGCCGGGCTGCGGTCATGCCCGATCAGCAAAAGCCCATCCGCACCCCGCGCCACGAGGGTGCGAATTTGCTCTTCCTCAAGCTCGGGGCGGTAGAACGAGCTTGAGACCAAGAGCGTCACACCACTTTCATGCAGCTCTTCCTGAAAGGCCTGAATGGCGCGGGCAAAGATGGCGTTTTCCATCGTGGGGATGATCGCGCCGATGGTATTGGTGCGCCGCGCCGCAAGCGCCCGCGCGCCGAAATTGGGGGAATAGCCGAGATCCTGCACCGCCGTCATGACCCGCTCGCGCGTGGTCTCTTGCACCTGACCCGGAGAGTTCAGACAGCGCGACACGGTCGCGGTCGACACGCCCGCGCGCGTCGCCACATCGGCCAATGTGGGCAGGTTATGTTCGCTATCCTTGGTTTTGCGGCTCATACGCTCGATCCGTTTTAACGCGTCCAATGCCTTCGGCAGTGGCGTGGACATTCATTTCACAACAACGTTGCAGACAACATAACAGCTTGCGTGAAAATATGTAAGCGCTTACATTGATCCCGAATCGTCGGTAAATTTCGACGCGAGGGAGGTCATTATGTTCCTGATTGCAGCGGCCGCATTGTTCGGGGTCTTTGGACTTAATGTAGTACTTGGCGCCTATGCAGGCGCCCCGTTCCTGAACGATGTGGGCGAGATGCTGCTGCTGCTTGCGGCGGTGATCACCTTTGTCGTTGCGGCCCTCAAAAGTGAGGCCGCACGGAAAAACCAAGATAATAAACAGGACACTTAAGGGAGGAGACCCAATGACTAAGGATTTCAAAGAACTTGCGTCGGTGGAGCGCCGCAATTTTCTGAAACTCGCCTCGACCGGCAGTTTCACCGCGGCGCTGGTCGCGGGCGCGGCAGGCACGCTGTGGTCAACAGAAGCCAATGCGCAATCCTCGAGCGAAGAGCGCGAGCGCGAGAAAGCCGCCGAGCACGTCATGACGCTGGCCACGGAATATGTAGTGGGCACATCGCGCAGCTATCCGATGATGCAGCTTGACGTGAAGGAAAACCTTCAGAATGCGTCGAACGGCAAGATTTACGTGAAACTGGCCCCCGGTGGTCAGCTTGGCACCGGCTCTGCTCTGGCGCAAAAGGTTCAGGGCGGCACGATCAATGCCGGTCAGTTTTCGCTGTCGAACTTCGCGCCCTTCGCGCCGGCGGTTGACCTGATCAACATGCCGTATTTCTGCGGGGCCAATCAGCGCTTTGTGAACCTCGTCACCTCTGACATCTGGAAGAAAGAAGTTGACGCCCTCGTAGAGGCGCGCGGCTTTAAGCCGATGTTCTATTTCTGCATCGACCCGCGCGTGATGGCCGTGCGCCAGGGCGGCGGCGGCCCGATCATGACCCCGGCTGACCTGAAAGGCATCAAGTTCCGCGTACCGGGCTCGAAAATGCTGCAACAGTTCTACCGCATGGGCGGCGCCAACCCAACACCGGTGGCCTGGGGTGAAACCCCTTCGGCGATCAAACAGGGTGTGGCCGATGCGCTTGATCCAGCAGTTGGCGCGCTCTACGCCTTTGGCTTCAAGGACATCCTGAGCCATGTGACCTTTACTCAGGCGGTGCCGGACAGCCAGGCCTATGCCTGTAACCTCGAATGGTTCAACGGCCTGTCATCGGACGTGCAGGAAGCCATCGAGTGGGCCTCTGAAATGAGCTTTCACCAGAACCTTGCCAAAGTGCCCTCAGCGCGCACATTTGCCATGGCGGAAATGAGAAAGTCGGGTGTCGAATTCCACTCACTGAACGCGGATCAGCTCGCCGAATGGCAGGAAACAGTCGGTTATCAGCGCTCGGAATGGGACGAGTTCAAGACCGAACTGGCCGGCTCCATGGGCACATTCGACAAGCTGGTCGAGGCCGCAGGCACCAGAGGCCGGTATTACGTACACGACGCGTAAAACACCGTGATCCGGGCGCGCGCAGTGCCGCGCCCGGGCTTCCTGAACTTTGCACAACAACGGACGCGGGGCCGCATCAGGCGCCCCTGACCGGGAAAGGTTTGCATGCTCAATACCCTAGACAGAAACCTGGAGAGATGGGCGCTTTTGGTGTTCTATCTCATGTTGGTGGTGACCATGGCGGTCGAGGTGCTTCGCCGCGAAATCTTTTCCTACTCCTCAGTCTGGGGCGAAGAGATCGTGCGCTATGCCTTCATCTATCTGGCATGGATCGGGGCCGCCGCGGCGGTGCGCGAACGCGCCCACATCCGCATTGACGTGATCATGCATTATGTCGGCCCGCGGATCAAAGCGGCGCTTTATATCTTTGGCGATCTGGTGATGTTCGCCGTCGCGGTGATCGCGCTTTACTGGTCCTGGGAGACAGTTCTTGTCTCGGCCAAGTTCGGTTCGGTCAGTGCAGGCATGCGGGTCTCGATGGTGTGGTTCCTGCTCGCGGTGCCGGTTGGATTTGGCGTGATGGTCCTGCGGCTGGTGCAATCCTTTTTGCGCGACCTGCGCTCGCTTCGTGACGGAACACCCGTTCACGAAGGCAACCAACTGTTTGATTGAGAGGAAAGCAGATGCTCTGGAATACTCTTAATCAATCGGTCGAACTGGGCTGGGATTTCTATGGCCCGGTGATCCTTTTTGTCGTGCTCGTCGCCCTTGCGGTGCCGGTCTGGGCCGCAATTGGCGCAGGCGCGATCACAATGCTTCTTATGTCGGGCGCATTGCCGCTGTCGCTCGTCGGCGAAAGCCTGTTTGACGGGATCGACGCCTTTGCCCTGACGGCTGTGCCGCTGTTTATCCTGACCGGTGACGTTCTTGTGCGCACCGGCCTCAGCCGCAAGTTTCTCAACGTGGCCGAGGCACTTACCTGTTTTGCAAAGGGCGGGTTCGGCTCGGCCACAGTCCTTGTTTGCGGCATGTTCTCGGCGATCTCGGGCTCTGACGCTGCGGGCGCTGCGGCGGTCGGGCGGATGACCATCGACCGTCTGGTGGAGTCGGGCTATCCGCGCCCCTATGCCTGTGCGCTGGTGGCGGCGGGGGCCTGTACCGGCATCCTTATTCCGCCCTCGATTGCCTATATCATCATTGGTCTCGTACTGGGCATTTCCGCCTCGACCCTGTTCATTGCGGCGCTCATTCCGGGGATCATGATCCTGGTGTCGATCCTTGTGACCAATATCGTGGTCAACCGGATCTACGGCTATGAGGGCGGCGGCAACATCAGTCTGCGCGAATATCTCGGCAATCTGGGCCGCGCTCTGTCGACGGGCTGGTATGCGTTCATCGTGCCGGGCATCATCTTTTACGGCATCTTCTCGGGGCGCCTGACCCCGACCGAGGCTGGCGCCACAGCGGTGGTTGTGACCGTGATCCTAGGTTTGATCCTGGGCACGCTCAAGTTGGCGGATTTCCCGGCCATGTTGATCAGCTCGGCCAAGGTGAACGGTGTCATCCTGCCGATCATCGCCTTTTCGCTGCCGCTGGCACAGGCGCTGGCGATCATGGGCGTGCCGCAGGGCTTTGTGTTTGCGGTGACAAGCCTTACCGATAACCCGAGCCTGTTGATCCTGTTGATGATCATGATCCTGATCGCGGCGGGCTGTGTGATGGAGACGACGCCCAACATCGTGATCCTCGCGCCGATCCTCAAGCCGCTCGCGGATGATATCGGCATGAATGAAATTCAGTTCTGCATCATGATGATCACAGCACTTGG
>CBDTZA010000047.1:0-8998 GCA_965364785.1 uncultured Roseovarius sp.
AGATAGTTGTTATGGGTCGAGCGCAGTTTGGCGATTTTGCCATATTTAGGGTCTGGCGTGCGGCCCTCTTTCAGGTCTTTCACGACGATGCGCTGATTGGGCATGATGATGAAAAACACGTTTGCCGTCATGATCGTGGCGGTGAAGGCGCCCAGATGCAAAAGCGACGCGCGACCGGTGAAAACCTGATTATAGCCATAGGCCATGACCACCAGCAGGATGAACAACAGAACCATCAAAAAGGTCGGCTTTTCGCCAAGGCCGGATTTGCACAGGAAATCGTAAACCAGCCAACCCACCGTCAGCGATGCGGCAGAGATCAGAATGCCCTGCCAGATCGCAAGATCGGCCTTGGCCGCGTCGATCATATAAAGCTCGGCCCCGGCCCAATAGACGATCATCAAAAGCGCCGCCCCTGAAAGCCAGGTGGCATAGCTTTCCCATTTGAACCAGATCAGGTGATCGGGCATGTTTTCCGGCGCAACCAGATATTTCTGGATGTGATAAAAGCCGCCGCCATGGACCTGCCATTCCTCGCCATGCGCGCCGGGCGGAAGATGCGGTGCCTTGCGCAACCCAAGATCAAGTGCCACGAAATAGAACGATGACCCGATCCAGGCCATCGCGGTGATGACATGCAGCCAACGCACGGCAAACCCAAGCCAGTCCCAAATGATAGCTAAATCCTGCATTTTATTCTCCTCAGATCACTTTTGGCGACCCTACTGCACAGCGCCATTGTCCTGTAATGCGAAAAAAATCCTAGCAGCTTCAATAGAAAGCTAATAATCCTTTTGCCATGTCCTATCTGAACAATATCCGGACTTTTGTCCGAGTTTTCGAGCTTGGCAACATGTCGGCAGCGGCCCGGGATCAGAGGATTTCGGCGGCGGTTGCGTCGGCGCGCATTGCCCATCTGGAAGAGCATCTGAACATTCGCCTGTTTCAGCGCACGACGCGGATGCTTCACCCGACCGAGCAGGGCGTGTTGTTCTATCGCGGCGCCTGCAAGATTCTTGAGGCTGTGGAAGAGGCCGAGGCCGATATTACCGATGTCACAAGTTCACCGCGCGGGACGTTGCATGTGGCCGCCCCGCTTGGCATGGGCAAGCGGCTCATCGCCCCGGCGGTGCCGATGTTCAAAGAGGCCTATCCGTTGATCACGATCCGGCTGCGCCTGTCGGATCGTAAGCTTGATCTGGCTGCTGAGGGGCTTGATGCGGCGTTTTTCCTTGGTGTACCCGAGGATTCAACGCTGCGCATTCGCAAGATCGCCGATTGTCGGCGCGTCTTGTGCGCCGCCCCCGACTATATTGCGCGCAAGGGCCACCCGCGCGAAAGCGCGAGCCTTAGGGGGGATAAACACGACTGTTTGAACCTGCGCTTTCCCGGCGCGCCAGAATTTCAATGGCCGCTTCAGACGCCCGAAGGGGTCAAGCGGCTTGCGGTCTCCGGCCCGTTTGAAACCGATGATGGGGATGTTCTGACCAACTGGGCGCTGGACGGGTATGGAATTATCCTCAAACCGCTGTTCGAGGTGGCCGAATATCTGCGCGAAGGCCGGCTTGTTCCGGTGCTTGAAAAAGAGCCGCCGATCCCTATTCAGATGGCCTGTCTTTACACCCATCGCCGTCGTCAGGACCCCAAGACGCGGCTGCTGATTGATTTCATGGTCAATCATATTCAGGCATCGTTACCGCAGGATGCGTGACTTAGCTGCCGCGATAGGTTGAATATCCGAACGGCGAGAGCAGAAGCGGCACATGATAATGGCTTTGCTCTGACATGCCAAAGCGCAACGGCACGATATCAAGAAAGCGCGGATCCTCGGGCGGGGTGCCGATCGCGGTGAGGTAATCACCGGCGTGAAACACAAGCTCGTATGTTCCGGGCTCAAACCGCTCGGTCGGCAGGATCTGTCTGTCGGTGCGCCCGTCATCATTGGTGATCAGTGTATCAAGCAATTCACGGGCCTCGCCGGTGATCCGGAAAAGCTCGATCTTCAGGCCTTTTGCCGGGCAACCGCGCGCCGTGTCCAGAACATGCGTTGTCAAATAGCCGGTCATGATCAATCCTCAGTCGTTAACGGTGGCTTGGTTACTGACGTTATCTAGGGGTTTTTGACAGATTAGTCTTGCAAACAACTCTTTCAAAAATTTCTAGAAGGTAATCTGTATTCGTTCAACTTAGAATATAATCGAAATCTGGAGACAACTTTGATGACACGTTATCCCCGCGACATGCGCGGCTATGGTGCGAATTCGCCCGATCCGAAATGGCCGAATGACGCGAAAATCGCCGTGCAGTTCGTGATCAATTACGAAGAAGGCGGCGAGAACAACATTTTGCACGGGGATGCCGCATCCGAGGCCTTCCTGTCAGAGATCGTTGGCGCCGCCGCCTGGCCGGATCAGCGTCACTGGAACATGGAATCAATCTATGAATACGGCGCGCGCGCCGGGTTCTGGCGTCTGCACCGTTTATTCACAGAGCTGAATATCCCGGCGACGGTCTATGGCGTGGCCACCGCTCTGGCGCGCAACCCCGAACAGGTGCGTGCCATGCAGACCGCGGATTGGGAGATTGCCAGCCACGGCCTGAAATGGATCGAGTACAAGGATTATGCGCCCGAGGAGGAAAGGGCGCATATGCTTGAGGCGATCCGCCTGCATACCGAAGTGACCGGCGCGCGTCCGCGCGGCTGGTATACCGGGCGGTGTTCGGCCAATACGGTTGACTTGATCGCAGGTGAGGGCGGGTTTGACTATGTGTCGGATGCTTATGCCGATGACCTGCCCTATTGGATCACGTCGGGTGGCAAGGATCAACTGATCGTGCCCTATACACTCGATTGCAACGACATGCGGTTCGCGACGCCGCAGGGGTTCAATTCCGGGGATCAGTTTTATGCCTATCTCAAGGACAGCTTTGATGCGCTTTATGCCGAGGGCGAGGCCGGTCAGGCCAAGATGATGTCGATCGGTCTGCACTGTCGTCTGATCGGACGACCGGGGCGTATCATGGCGCTGCGCCGGTTCATGGAATATGCGCAAAGCCACGCGGATGTCTGGTTTGCCAAGCGGATCGACATTGCCCGCCATTGGCACGACCACCATCCAAAAGCAGACTTTGCGCGCCCTTCGAAGATGACCAAAGAGGCGTTTATCGCGGCTTATGGCGGTGTTTTTGAGCACTCGCCCTGGATTGCCGAGCGCGCCCATGATCTTGAACTTGGCCCGGCTCATGACTGTGCCATGGGTCTGCATCACGCGCTGTGCCGGATGTTCCGGTCTGCGTCGCATGACGAACGGCTTGGCGTCTTGACCGCGCACCCCGATCTTGCGGGCAAACTGGCAACTGCGGGGCAGCTTACGGCGGAGAGCATAGCGGAACAGGCGGGAGCGGGTCTTGATCTGCTGACCGATGCCGAACGCGCGATGTTCCAGGCACTGAACGCGGACTATGTGGCAAAGCATGGGTTTCCCTTCATCATCGCGGTGCGTGACAACACCAAGGCGTCGATCCAGCAGGCGTTTGAGCGGCGAATCAATAACGATAGCGAAACCGAGTTCTCTGAGGCGTGCAAACAGGTCGAGCGGATCGGCGAATGGCGCCTCAAGGGCATGTTGCCGCAATGACCCGCCCGCTACGCATCACAGCCCTGACGGCAGAAGCCTTTGCCCCTTACGGCGACATCATCGAGGCGCGCGATGCGCCGACCAAGATGATCAATCAAGGCATGTGTGGGCGTCACCATGATCTTGCCACGCTTGATTTCGCCGATGGGCGCGCCGGGATGAGCCTGTTTGACGCCAAGGCGCGTCACCTGCCGCATGTCGTGGATATGGTCGAGCGTCACCCGGACGGAAGCCAGGCCTTTGTGCCGCTGAACGGCGTGCCGTTTCTGGTGGTCGTCGCCGATGACGAGGGCGGCGTGCCGGTGAACCTTAAGGCGTTCATCACCGCACCGGGGCAATCCATCAACCTTTATCGTGGTGTCTGGCACGGGGTCTTGGCCCCGATTGGCGCGCCGGGGAAATATGTTGTGGTCGATCGCATTGGCGAGGGCCCCAACCTTGAAGAACACTGGTTCGATGACCCGTTTGTCGTTGACTCCATTGGCTAAGCACTCTGGCAAGAAGAACCAGAGGTTTCACGCGGACAGCTACGACAGGAGGAATGATCATGGCTGATACTTCAATAGGGACGCCGGAACAGCTGCGCGATCCTAACTATTTTCCCGGTCTCGCCCGGGGCATTCCCCTGGGGATTCAGCACGTTTTGGCAATGTTTGTCTCTAATGTGACGCCGGCGATCATCGTTGCGGGGGCGGCTGGGTTTGGATTTGGATCAAACTCGCCGGATTTTCCGGAACTGCTTTACCTCATTCAGATGTCAATGCTGTTTGCGGGTGTGGCCACGTTGTTGCAGACGATCACCATTGGCCCGGTTGGGGCGGCCTTGCCGATTGTGCAGGGCACGTCGTTTGCATTTTTGCCGATCATGATTCCGTTGGTTGCGGGCAAGGGCGTTGATGCGCTTGCAGCCCTTTTTACCGGCGCGATTCTTGGTGGGCTTTTCCATGCCTTCCTCGGAACATTCATCGGGAAAATCCGCTTTGCCCTGCCGCCTCTTGTGACCGGGCTTGTGGTGACGATGATCGGTCTGGCGCTGGTCAAGGTGGGCATCCAATATGCCGCCGGCGGTGTGCCTGCGAAAATGTCGGGCGCTGCGGAATACGGATCGCTGCTTAACTGGTCTGCGGCGCTTATCGTGATCATCGTGACTCTTGGGCTCAAGTTCTTTGCCCGTGGCATGCTGGCGATCTCGGCGGTACTGATTGGACTTCTGGTGGGCTATGTCTATGCCATCATGATGGGCATGCTGAATGTCGATGACATCACCGGGTCCTGGGCGCGCTCAGCGGCGTTTGCCTTGCCGCAACCCTTTAAATATGGGTTCGAGTTTTCCGGCGCTGCGATCATCGGCTTTTGTCTGATGGCGTTTATCTCGGCGATTGAAACCGTTGGCGATGTCAGCGGGATCACCAAAGGTGGTGCCGGCCGCGAGGCGACGGACAAAGAAATTCAGGGCGCGACCTATGCCGATGGTCTTGGCACAGCGCTTGCCGGATGCTTTGGCGCCTTTCCCAACACCTCTTTTAGCCAGAATGTCGGTCTGATCGCGATGACCGGCGTCATGAGCCGCCATGTGGTGACCTGTGGCGCGATCTTCCTGATCATCTGCGGGCTTGTGCCCAAGGTGGGCGGTGTCATTCGCACGGTGCCGATCGAGGTGCTTGGCGGCGGCGTGATTGTCATGTTCGGCATGGTCGTGGCGGCGGGCATTTCGATGCTGTCCGATGTCGCCTGGAACCGCCGCAACATGGTGATTTTCGCCATCGCGCTAAGCGTCGGGCTTGGGCTTCAGCTTGAACCCGATGCGGTGAAATATCTGCCCGATACGATGCGCATCCTGATGACCTCGGGCCTGTTGCCGGCGGCGCTGATTGCCATCGTGCTTAACCTTCTTCTGCCCGAAGACCTTGCCGATGAAGCCACCGAAGAGGTTTCTGGCGGCATGGCTGGTCATGGCAAGGGATCGCTGCCCGCAGACGATCACGCCTAAGACACCGCCGGGGCCCTGTTACAGGGGCCTCGGCACACCGAGTAACGCCATGCTTGGGCGTTTAATAAATCAATCAAGCTGAGATAACCTTTGCAGATCAGCATAAGGTATACCAAGATATACCCCAGCAAAGGCGCAAATTAGCCGCCAGATTCATCTCAACCGCTTTCCGCGGGAGCTACGTACGTTTGCGCACTTAATATCCCATCAGGAGACATTCCATGACCGACTTGCCCGATCTCGATCCAATTGAATCACAGGAGTGGCAAGAAGCCATCGCCGATGTCATAGAGCGGGACGGCGCGAACCGGGCACATTACTTGTTGGACAAAGCCGTGCAGCAAGCGCGCGCAGCGGGGGCGACTTTGCCGTTTTCGGCAACGACACCCTATCAAAACTCGATTCCTGCCGACGATCAGATCGCGTTTCCCGGCGATCTTGAGATGGAGTGGCGGATCAGGACGATCAACCGCTGGAATGCGATGGCCACGGTGGTGCGGCGCAACAAGGAAAGCAGCGAATATGGCGGCCATATCGCAAGCTTTGCCTCGTCGGCGGTGATGTACGATATCGGGCTGAACCATTTTTGGCGCAGCAAATCGGCGATCCATGGCGGCGATCTGGTGTTCTTTCAGGGTCATGTGATCCCCGGTATTTATGCGCGCTCCTTCATGGAGGGCCGGATTACCGAAGAGCAGCTTGAAAATTTCCGCTCCGAGGTCGATGGCGGTGGCCTTAGCTCTTATCCGCATCCCTGGCTGATGCCCGACTACTGGCAGTTCCCGACCGTCTCGATGGGGCTGGGGCCGCTGATGGCGATCTATCAGGCGCGATTCATGAAATACATGCATAACCGGGGCCATATCGACATGGCCGACCGCAAGGTCTGGTGTTTCCTTGGCGATGGCGAGATGGACGAACCCGAAAGCCGCGGCGCGATTGATCTGGCCGCGCGCGAGGGGTTGGACAACCTTATTTTCGTGGTCAACTGCAACCTGCAACGGCTGGATGGCCCGGTGCGCGGCAATTCCAAGATCGTGCAAGAGCTTGAGGGCGATTTTCGCGGTGCCGGCTGGAATGTGATCAAGCTTTTGTGGGGCAAGGGCTGGGATGATCTGCTGGAGAATGACACCAGTGGACGCCTCAAGCAGTTGATGGATGAAACCATTGATGGCGATTATCAGACGTTCAAATCCAAGGACGGCGCCTATATCCGCGAGCATTTCTTTGGCAAATACCCCGAAACGGCGGCCTTGGTCGAGGAGTGGACCGATGATCAGATCTGGGCGCTGCGCCGGGGCGGGCATGATCCCGAAAAGGTCTATACCGCCTTCAAACATGCGGTGGACACCAAGGGGCAACCAACCTGTTTGTTGATCAAGACGGTCAAGGGCTATGGCATGGGGACCAGCGGCGAAGGTCAGAACACCTCGCATCAGCAAAAGAAGCTGGCCGAGGATCAGCTTCGCGCCTTCCGTGACCGGTTTAAGATTCCGGTGAGTGACGAAGATCTGCCCAAGGCGCCGTTTGTGAAACTCAACAACCTGCAAAGCGCCTATCTGGCGGATCAGCGCAAAAAGCTTGGCGGCGAGTTTCCCAAACGCGAATGGCGCAACACGCCGAAACTTGAGATCCCGCCGCTCTCGACATTTGAGGGTCAGCTTAAGGGCACAGGCGAGCGTGAAATCAGCACCACGATGGCGTTTGTGCGCATTCTGACCACGCTTTTGCGTGACAAGAAGGTGGGCAAACATGTTGTGCCGATCGTGCCGGATGAATCGCGCACCTTCGGGATGGAAGGGCTGTTTCGATCGGTTGGCATCTATAATCCGATGGGTCAGAAATACACCCCGCAGGACGCCGATCAGATGTCCTATTACAAGGAAAGCACCGATGGTCAGGTGCTTCAGGAAGGCATCAACGAGGCCGGCGCCATGGCCGACTGGATCGCGGCGGCGACCGCCTATTCCAATCACGGTGTGCCGATGATCCCGTTCTTTGTCTATTATTCGATGTTCGGCTTTCAGCGGATCGGCGATCTCGCCTGGGCGGCGGGCGATAGCCGCGCGCGGGGTTTTATGCTTGGCGGGACTGCCGGGCGCACCACCCTGAACGGCGAAGGCTTGCAGCATGAAGATGGCCATAGCCACATTCTGGCAAGCACCATTCCGAACTGTATCACCTATGACCCGACCTTTAGTTATGAGGTGGCGGTGCTGGTGCATCACGGGATGGAACGGATGTATGTCGATCAGGAAGACGTTTATTTCTACCTGACCCTGATGAACGAAAATTACAGCCATCCCGATATGCCGATGGGCGCCGAAGAGGGTATTATTCGTGGCCTCTACCGGCTTCAGGAGGTCAAGAAACCCGGCAAGAAGCACGTCAATCTGATGGGGTCGGGCACAATTCTTGTGCAGGCGATGAAAGCCGCAGAGATGCTCAAGAAAGACTTTGGCGTCACCTCTGATATCTGGTCGGCCACAAGCCTTAACGAGCTGGCGCGCGATGGTCAGGATGCCTTGCGCCACAATCGCCTTAATCCGCTGGCGGATGAGGTGGTGCCCTATGTGACCCAGCAATTGTCAAAGGCCACCGGCCCGGTGATTGCCGCAACGGATTACATGAAAAACTATGCCGAACAGATCCGCGCCTTTGTGCCGGGGTCGTTCACGGTGCTGGGCACCGATGGGTTTGGCCGCTCGGATAGTCGCGTCAACCTGCGCAGGTTCTTTGAGGTCGATGCAAACCACATCGCCGCCGCCGCCATGACCGATCTTTACAAGGCCGGGGCGGTGACCAAGGCCGATCTGCAAAAAGCGCTCAAGACATATGAAATTGACGGCAATAAGCCGAACCCGCGGTTGGTTTAAGCCCCAGGGAACGAGGAGAATTAAGACATGACTATCGAAGTGAAAGTTCCCGATATCGGCGATTTTTCTGACGTGCCAGTGATTGGCATTCTGGTGAGCGTTGGCGACATCGTTGCCGCTGAAGATGCGCTGATCGAGTTGGAAAGCGACAAGGCCACGATGGAGGTGCCATCCCCCGCTGCCGGTAAGGTGATTGAGATCAAGGTAAGTGAGGGCGACCGGGTTTCGCTTGGCTCGTTGCTTATGATCCTTGAGGGTGAAGGCGCCGCCGCTGCACCTGCTGCGGCCCCCGCCGCTGACGCTCCCGCCGTCGAGGCGCCGGCCGTCACCGAGAAGCCGAAGCCGCCGGTGCCGGTGAAGAAGTCCGTGCAGAACGACTACATCATCTGCCTGGAGGACGGCCAGAAGTTCAAGTCGCTGAAGCGCCACCTCATGACCCATTACGGCATGACCCCGGAAGAGTACCGCGAGAAGTGGGACCTGCCGGCCGATTA
>CBDTZA010000048.1:0-8787 GCA_965364785.1 uncultured Roseovarius sp.
GTTCGCATCATGGTGAACCGCCCCCCTGCGCCGAGGCGCTGATTGGCGCGGGCGTCGCGCGTGTCGTGGCATCGTTTGACGACAATGACGCGCGGGTCTCGGGGCGCGGCTTTGCGATGCTGCGCGCGGCGGGCATTGCCGTCACGACCGGGGTGATGGCGACAGAGGCCGGGCGCGATCTGGCCGGGTTCATCATGCGCAACGAATTGGGGCGGCCTTGGGTGACGCTCAAGCTTGCCACCTCTTTTGACGGGCGGATTGCCACGGCGACGGGCCATAGCCAGTGGATCACTGGCCCGCTGGCGCGGCGTGCGGTGCATGGCCTGCGCGCGCGCCATGATGCGGTGATGGTCGGCGCAGGTACGGCGCGTGCCGATGACCCAACGTTGACTGTGCGCGATATGGGCGCGCGCCGCCAGCCGGTGCGCGTGGTAGTGTCGCGCCGTCTTGATCTGCCGCTGATGTCCAACCTTGCGCGCACCGCCAAGGAGGTGCCGCTCTGGCTTTGCCACGGGCCGGATGTGGACGCGGCCCTGACGGAGGCCTGGCAGGGCATCGGCGCGCAGCTTTTACCCTGCGGCGTGCGCGCGCGACAGATGGATATGGTCTCGGTGGTGCAGGAACTCGGAGCAAAAGGCCTGACGCGGGTGTTTTGCGAAGGCGGCGGATCGCTTGCAGCCTCGCTTTTATCGGCGGGCCTTGTCGATGAACTGGTTGGTTTTACCGCCGGGCTTGCCATCGGGGCCGAAGGGTTACCCGGCGTGGCCGCGATGGGGCTGGCGCGGCTGGAAGAGGCCGCGCGCTTTAGCCTGATCGAGACGCGCGATATCGGTGGTGACGTCATGCATCGCTGGCGGCGGGCCTGAGCTTAAGACGCGCCCGCCCTGCGACAGGTTTTGCGCAGGACCACAGAGATATCACAGCTATTGCTTTGAATCTCAACGCTTTCCTTGGTGATCAGCCGGGCCAGTTCCTTGCCGGCCAGCTCGCCAATCGTGCGGGCAGGCAGGCGGACAGTGGTCAATCCCGGCTCCATCTCCCGCGAGCCCTTGAAATCGCCGATTCCGATGATGGAAATGTCTTCCGGCACCCTCAGACCGCATCGCATTGCCGCATAAATCGCCCCCACCGCCAGAACATCGTTGCCGCACAAAAGGGCCGTTGGTCGCGCGCTCTGGCTTAGCATGCGCGTGACGGCCTCTTTGGTGTCCGAGATGCTATAAGGGGTCTCAATGATCCATTCCTTGGGCGTCAGGCGTGGCAGGGTGGCGAGCACCGACATTGCCCCCTGTTGGCGATCGCGGGCGCGGTCATTGTCGGTGGTCGGGGGAAAGACCATGCCGATATCGCGGTGCCCGAGGTCAACGAGGTGGCGCGCCGCCAATTCCCCGGCGTGCCGGTTGTCGGCGCCGATGCAGGGCAGGAGTGACGCCTTGTTATAGTTCCAGATCGAGATCGCGGGAATCTCCTGACGCTGGATCAGGTTATAACTTTCGGCCGAATGATCGAGGCCGATCAGCGCGACACCATCGACCCGGTGTTCAAGGAATTTCCGCAACACGCCATATTCGCGCTCAAGGTCATAGCCGTGCGAGGCCACCAGAAGGGTAAAGCCGTAAGGTTCGACCGCATCCGAGAAGGCCTGAATCACCTCGGCAAAGATGGCGTGATCAATCGTCGGCACGACCAATCCGATGGTGCCGCTGCGAATACCGTGGATCGTCTGGGCGGCGCGGTTGCGGATATAGCCAAGGCGGCGCACGGCGGCGTCGATCTTTTTGCGAGTCGCGGGGTTGACCAGTTCAGGGTGGTTATAGCTGCGCGATACGGTCGAGATAGAGACGTTTGCAGCCTTTGCAACAGCGACGATATCAGCATTTCTATGTTTTTTATCAGCCATTTAGCGCGTCCAAGTCATGAATTTATGAAAACGTTTGCAAAACTATTTTCATCGCCTAGCCTAAGAAGTCAATAACTGTCCAAACGGGTTGGGAGGCCTTGATGGAATTCCTCTATTATTTTGGTGACGTCTTCACGCCGATCAATTTCGGGCTGCTGATGCTTGGCACCATCGGGGGGCTTATTCTTGGGGCGACGCCCGGCTTGTCACCGACAATGGCGGTGGCGCTTTTGATCCCGTTCACCTTTCAGCTTGAGGCGGCGCAGGGGCTTATCCTGCTGGGGGCGGCCTATACCTCGACTGTGGCGGGGGGTGCGGTTTCGGCGATCTTGCTGAAGATTCCGGGCGCGCCAGCCAATATCGCGACAACCCTTGATGGGCACGCGATGGCGCAAAACGGCGAGGGCGCCAAGGCGCTTCAGCTTAGCTTTCTGGCCTCGGCCGTTGGTGGCGTGTTCGGCGTGCTGTTGCTGATCTTTCTGACGCCGGTGCTGGCGAAATGGGCGCTTGCCTTTGGGCCAAGTCACCTCTTCTGGCTGGCCATTCTTGGGGTGACGGTGATCGGCACGCTTGATAGCCGCTCGGTGGTCAAGGGGTTGTTGTCGGGTTGTATCGGGTTGTGGCTGTCGACCATCGGGTTTGACGACATCATGGGCGCACAACGCTTTATCTTTCATCCCGCCCTTGGTGGCGGCATCAACATCATCGCGGCGCTGATCGGGCTTTTTGCGATCCCGCAGGTGATCACCATGTTTGCCAAGGGGCGGCGCAATGACGGGGCCGAGGTGATCGTGGTGCAAAAACACTCGATCCTTGATGCGATGAAAGAGCTGATGCGCAACAAGCGCGCGATGGGGATCGGCACGATCACCGGCTCGATCATTGGCCTCATTCCGGGTGTCGGCGGGCAGATCGCGGGCCTTGTCGCCTATGATCAGGCCAAAAAGTTCAGCCCACATCGCGACAAGTTCGGCACCGGCCACCCAGAGGGTGTGATCGCCGCCGAAGCCGCCAATAACGCCATGGTCGGCCCAAGCCTTGTGCCGCTTTTGACCCTGTCCATTCCCGGCTCGCCCACCGCTGCCGTGTTGCTGGGCGGGCTGTTGATCCACGGGATTTTCCCCGGCACCGACCTGTTTGACAACCACCCTGACGTGGCCTGGACCTTCATCAATTCGATGCTGATCGGGCAGATCCTGATGTGCATCTTCGGGCTTTATATTTCGGGCATGGCGGCACGGGTTGCGCAGGTGCCCCAATCGGTGATGGCGGCCATCGTGCTTGGGCTTGCGGTCTTCGGAAGCTATTCGGTGCAATCAAGCATGGGCGATGTCTATGTCATGGCCGCCCTCGGCGTGATGATGTATTTCCTTGAGCGCTTTGGCTTTTCCGCGGCGCCTCTCGTGCTTGGCCTGATCTTGGGGCCGATTGCCGAGGCGAACTTTATTCAAGGCGCGATGATCGCGCGGGCCACGGACGGGCTTGCGCCCTATTTCCTTGTTGGGCCGCTCAACATCTTCCTGATTGCGGTGGTGATCCTGTCGATCCTTTATTCCGCCTATATGGAACTGCGCACGCGCCGCTATACCAGCAAAGAGGAGATCATGGCATGACCCCATCCCTGCCGCGCCTTCAGCATATCATCGGGTCGGGCATTGTCGCCGCTGTCGGCCTCTGGGTCACCTATGTGAGCTATACCCAGCAACCCTCCGAGGCGTTCCTGTTCCCGCGCCTGATCGCCACGATATTCGTGGTGCTGGCGCTCTGGACCTTTGGCAAGGCCTGTCTTGGCTGGACCAAGGTGGGCAATGGCATCTCGGTCACCCAGATGGCAAATCTGACGCCGGGCCTGATTGTCGCGCTGATCTATATCTTCTGGGCGGCCAAGGGGCTTGGGTTTTACACCGCCACCTTTATCGCCTTTTTCATCCTGCTGAGCCTTTATGATCCGGCCTCGCACGGCGAGGTCAAATCATGGCTCAGGCGTCTTTTCATAACGGCCTGTTTCATGGCCGTCATGTACGGTCTCTTTGCAAAACTTCTAAAAGTTTACACACCGCAAGAGATATTTTTCTGAACCGTAACAGCGGCAGAACTCATCATCCCAGGGAGGAACCAAACTATGAGAAAACTGCTAGCAGGGGCCGCAATCGCCCTTATGGGCCTGACCGCGACAGCATCCGCAGACGGTCACGCCAATTATCCCGAACGCCCGGTCATGATGATGGTCAGCTATGGCGCCGGCGGGGCCACCGACTTTCAGGCCCGTATCGTCACCATGACGGCCGGCAATGAGGATGCGCTTGGCATGCCGATCGCCATCATCAACAAGCCGGGGGCCGGCGGGCGTGTCGGCTGGAACTGGCTGGCCACGCAGGCCGATGCCGATGGCTATACGCTTGGCGCCTATAACGTGCCGCATTTTATTGCCCAGTCGATCAAGGGCGGCGTGGAGTATTCCACCGACAGCTTTGAGCCGATTGCCAATTGGGGCGCCGATCCGGCCGTTTTCGTGGTCGGGGCCGATAGCGCGTTCACCTCGATGCAGGATGTGGTCGCCTTTGCCAAGGAAAACCCTGGCAAGTTGACCTTCTCGGGGGCGGGCCTGTTCGTGGGTCACCACATTGCGGCGCTTCAGCTTGAGAAAGCGGCAGACGTCAAGATGGCCTACATCCCCAACAACAAAGGCGGCGCCGGTGCCATGAAGGCCGTCATCGCGGGCGACGTCATGGGCGGGATCAACAACCTCTCGGATGCGTTCCGCGCCGAACAGGCGGGCAACGTCAAGATCCTTGGCGTGTTTGACCTTGAGCGCAACGACTTCCTGCCCGACGTGCCGACGCTCAAGGAACAGGGCTATGACATCGACAATGCCTCGGTCAACTTTCGTGGCATCATGGTGCCCAAGGGCACGCCCGAAGGCGTGATCGAAAAGCTGGCCGCGACCATCCCCGCGATGTTCGAAAACAGCAAAGTCGCCGGCAAGATGAAAGCGGGCGGATCGCCGATGAAGGTGATGAGTCGCGACGAAGTCAAACAGATGTGGGCCGACCGCGAGGCGACTCTGAAAGAGCTGCTTGCAGGCCTCTAAAACCACTGACCCTCACCCCCCTTTGTGGGGTGGGGGTTTCCCCGATCAAGGATCACAGACCATGAACGCTCCAGACGCAGTTGCCCAAGTTGACGCCATCGTCGCCCGCGCCCGCGCCGCCCAAAAGACCTATGAGGCGAACGGCTCGCAGGCGCGTTATGATCGCGCCGCACAGGCCGCCGCTTGGGCCATCATGGAGCCCGCCCGCAATCGCCACCTTGCAGAGCTTTCGGTGGAAACCACCGGCCTTGGCAATGTGGATGACAAGATCATCAAGAACCACCGCAAGACACTTGGCCTGATGCGCGATATCGCGCAGGCCAAAACCTATGGCGTCATCAGCGATGACGCCGAGACCGGCATCACCCGGATCGCCCGCCCGATGGGCGTGATCGGCGCCGTTGTGCCCTCGACCAATCCGGCGGCGACGCCGGCCAACAACATCATCAACGCGTTGAAATGCGGCAATGCCATCGTGCTGTCGCCCTCACCCAAGGGGGTGCCCGCCTGCGAGGTTCTGCTCGGTTATATCCACGCCGAGTTTGACAAGATTGGCGAAGATCACGATCTTGTTCAAATGGTGCCGGCACCAGGATCAAAGGACAAGACACAGCGCCTGCTTGAGATCAGCGATCTGATCGTCGTCACCGGGTCACAGAACAACGTGAAACGCGCCTATACATCCGGCACGCCGGCACTTGCGGTCGGGGCCGGGAATGTCACCGTGATCGTCGATGAAACATCAGATCTGCGCGCCGCAGCCGAGAAAATCACCGCCTCGAAGACGTTTGACAACGCGACCTCGTGCAGTTCGGAAAATGCCATCGTCGTGCTCGATGCGATCTTTGATGCCTTTATGGCGGAACTCGCCAAAACCGGCGGCGCGCATGTCCGCGACGAGGCGAAAATTGTCAGTAAGCTCTGGCCCGACGGCCATCTCAACCGCGCGGTGATTGCGCAGGATGCCGACAAGATGCTGCGCGCCCTCGATATGCTTGGCGAGGTGCCCGCCGATACCAAGTTTCTTGCGGTTGAGACCACGGGCATCGGTCCCGATCACCCGCTGTCGGGGGAAAAGCTGTCGCGTGTGGCGGCGCTTTACCGGGCGCAGGATTTTGACGATGCGGTCGCGATCACCGCGCGCATTCTGGCCCATCAGGGGGCGGGGCATTCGGTGGGGCTTCACTCGACCAACGCGGCGCGCGCGCTTGTGCTTGGTCAGGCCATTCCCACCTGCCGCGTGATCGTCAATCAGGCGCATTGCTTTGCCACTGGCGGGGCCTTCAACAACGGCATGCCGTTTTCGCTGTCCATGGGCTGTGGAAGCTGGGGCGGGAATTCGATTGACGATAACCTGCATTGGAAACACTTCATGCAAACCACCAAGGTCATCCGCGAAATCCCAGCCCGCGAACCGAAAGTAGAGGATATTTTCGCCACCTACTGGGATGTTGCAGGGCGATGAAGCTGGCGCAGGACATCCCGCCAAAGGGCACGGTGCGCGATTGGCTTGATCATCGCGCGACGCATGATGGCATCGCCTTCATCTTTACCCAAGATGGCGCGACCCTGCGCTGGTCCGAGCTGCGCGGCGAGGCGGCGCATGTCGCCTCACAACTAACGATGGCGGGCCATGCCAAGGGCGAAAGCGTTGCCATCCTGCACCCCAACGGGCGCGCGGCGGTCATCGCCCTTTACGGCGCGCTTTACGGCGGGTTTCGTGCCACGATGATCAACCTTGCCGCCGGGCGCGACGCGATTGCCTATGCGCTTGATCATAGCGGCGCGCGCACCGCCTTTGTGCATGACAGCGCGGCAGAGCTTTTTGCCGCCGCACGCCCCGACACCGTGACCCGCTTTGCTGGGGGGCGGGTTCCGGTGGCGGCGACGGTGCTTCACGATATCACGCCGCAGGACCACGCGCTTTTGATGTATACCTCGGGCACCACGGGGCGGCCCAAAGGCGTGGTTCATAGCCATGCCAGCCTGTTGGCCGGTGGCTGGACGACGACGATTGCCCATGCGTTGCAGCCCGCCGATCGCGGGCTTTGCGTCTTGCCGATTTATCACATCAACGGTTTGTGCGTGTCGGTCATCGGCGCGCTTGTGTCTGGCGGGTCGATCGCCATGTCGCCGAAATTCTCGGCCGGTCAATTCTGGGCCGATGCCGGGGCCTCCGGGGCGACCTGGTTTTCCGTTGTGCCCACGATCATCAGCCATTTGTTGCACGCCCCCGGCGATCCCGATGCGATCACCAAACAGCGCCTGCGCTTTGGCCGCTCGGCTTCATCGGCGCTTGCGCCGGATGTGCAAACCGCGTTCGAGACCCGCTTTGAGGTGCCCATCATCGAGACCATGGGCCTGACTGAAACGGCGGCGCAGATCCTGTCAAACCCGCTGCCGCCGGGGGTGCGCAAGATCGGCTCGCCCGGTGTGGCCTATGGCAATGAGGTGGCGATCCTTGGCCCCGACCTGCGGCCTTGCGCGCCCGGCGTCGAGGGCGAAATCGCGATCCGTGGGCCCAATGTCATGCTTGAATACCTCAAGAACCCCGAGGCGACAGAAGCCACATTTGCGGGCGATTGGCTGCGCACCGGCGATCTGGGCCGGGTGGATAATGATGGCTATGTCTATGTCACCGGTCGGCTTAAGGAATTGATCATCAAGGGCGGTGAAAACATCGCCCCACGCGAGATCGACGAGGCACTTTACACCCATGGTGACGTGATCGAGGCGGCGGCCTTTGCGCGGCCCTGCAAAAGCTATGGCGAGCGGGTCGAGGCGGCGGTGCGCCTGCGCGCAGGCTCGGCGGTGTCGGGGGCGGATCTGCGGCAAATCTGCGTTGATCGTGTCGGTCAGTTCAAGGCGCCCGATGTGGTGCATATCATTGACGAGCTGCCCAAAGGCCCCTCGGGCAAGATACAGCGCATGAAGCTGGCCGAGGTTCTGGTCGCGCTTGAACCCTCAGGGTAGCGCCCCGTTCCTTAGCGCCAGAGCCCGGCATAAGAGGCAAACGCCCCCTGAAGTTTAGCCAAGAGGCGATTGGCGCCGCCGGGGCGGGGCATTTCGCCGCTGCGCAGGCGATCAATCACCACCTCGATCGGGCAGGGCGATGCGGTTTTAGGATCAAAATAGCGCGGATAATCAATCAGCGTGGCATGCACGAGCCCCTCAAGCGTGAGGCTTGCGCGCCGCCGGGGCGGGGGCGTCCCAAGATCGCGGGTCAGGTCCCAGCCGGCATAAAACGGCGCGCCGGTGGTGGTAACGCGCACGCCGCGCAACAGCGCCTCGAAGCCCAGAAGCGATGTCATGGTCCAGACCTCCTGAACCTCGGCCAAAAGTGCCGCCGGATCGGCGCGGCTAAGCACCAGATCGGCAAGCGCGCCAAGGCGTTCGGGCGCAATCGCGCCGGGGCGCAGGCCCGCTTCGACATCGGGATGAGGCTTGTAGAGGATCACCGCATCGGGGTTCTTTTCGCGCACCAGTTCCAGCAGCGCCAGATTGGTATTGACCGCCCCCGCCCCAAGCCGGATCGAGGCGTCATCCTCGACCTGACCGGGGACCAGAATACGATGACCGGGCGGAAGGTCAGGGGCCGCGCCACCAAGGTTGTACTTGCTCAGACCGGCCCCGATCAGGCGACCGATCACGGCCTCGGCGCGCAAAGCTTGATCGGGGCGCAGATTGGCGCGCATGGCAATCAGGCGCTCCAGGCGGCTTTCGCAAGCAGGATCGTAATAGATGCCGAGATCGTCACAAACCAGCGAGAGTGGCGGCACAAGGTCGGCCCCAAGCC
>CBDTZA010000049.1:0-8706 GCA_965364785.1 uncultured Roseovarius sp.
TGATGATGTCCTGACCGTCGGCAATCGCCTCCCAGACATTGTCATTGGGGGCCAGATCGTCGCGTGACTGATCCACATAAGACAGCTTGACCGTATCGCCAAACTCGATCGTGCCGGAATCCGGGGCTTCCTGTCCGGTCAGGGTTTTGAACAGCGTCGATTTACCCGCGCCGTTCGGCCCGATCACCCCGACAATACCGCCCGGCGGCAACGAAAAGGTGAGATTTTCGATCAAAAGCTTGTCACCCATGTGCTTGGTCAGGCCGTTGACCTCGATCACCTTGTTGCCAAGACGCGGGCCATTGGGGATCACGATCTGGGCGCGGGCCAGCTTTTCGCGTTCGGATTGACCAGCCAGATCATTATAGGCATTGATCCGGGCCTTTTGCTTGGCCTGGCGCGCCTTCTGGCCCTGCCGCATCCACTCCAATTCGCGCTCAAGCGTCTTTTGCTTGGATTTATCCTCGCGCGCCTCCTGGCTCAGCCGTTTGGCTTTTTGTTCAAGCCAGGACGAGTAATTGCCCTCATAGGGCATGCCGCGACCGCGATCCAGCTCAAGGATCCAGCTGGTGATATTATCAAGGAAGTAACGGTCATGGGTGACGATCAGGATCGTGCCCTTATAATTGATCAGATGCTGTTGCAGCCAGGCAATCGTCTCGGCGTCAAGGTGGTTGGTTGGTTCGTCGAGCAACAGCATCTCGGGCGCCTCAAGCAACAGCTTGCACAGGGCGACGCGACGGCATTCACCACCAGACAGGCTCTCGACATCGGCATCATCGGGCGGACAGCGCAGCGCCTCCATCGAGATATCGACCTGCGAATCCAGATCCCAGAGGTTCTGACTGTCGATTTCATCCTGCAACTGCGCCATCTCGTCGGCGGTCTCGTCGCTGTAATTCATCGCAAGTTCATTAAACCGATCAAGCTTGGCCTTCTTGGCCGCGACGCCCAGCATGACGTTGTCACGCACGTTCAGCGCCGGATCAAGATGCGGTTCCTGCGGCAGATAGCCAACCTTGGCACCCTCGGCGGCCCAGGCCTCACCGGTGAAATCGGTATCCAACCCGGCGATGATCTTCATCAAGGTGGATTTACCCGACCCGTTCACGCCCACCACGCCGATTTTCACGCCGGGCAAAAAGCTCAGGTGAATGTTCTCGAAACATTTCTTGCCGCCCGGATAGGTCTTGGAGACCCCCTGCATATGATAGACGTATTGATAGGCTGCCATGTTGTGCCGCTCCGCTTTCGTATCTGTAATCCACCGCAGGTGATAACGCCCATGGCGCGCAGGGGCAATGGGGGCTAGCGCAGGGTGCGGATCGGCGGCGGCGCGGCGGTGTGCGTAACCCAAAAGGGCTTGGTTTTGGGCAGAGGATCATGCTTGGACATCCAGACCACCAGATCCGCCAGCGGCATCGGGCGGGCCAGCCCAAAGCCCTGAATCACCGGGCAATTGGCACAGCGCAGGATTTCAAGCTGATCTTCGGTTTCGACCCCCTCGGCCACCACCTGCATTTCCAGCAAGGTGCACAGGCGGATGATTGCGCGTACGATCACCCGGTTGCGCGGATCACTGTCCAGCCGCGCGATCATCGAGCGGTCAAGCTTGATCGCGTCGATCTCGAAGGTGGCCATATGCGACAGCCCGGCATAGCCGGTGCCGAAATCATCCAGCGCCACCCGCACGCCCAACCGCTTGAGCCGCTCGACGGCGGTGACGATATCATGACCGCTGCCGTCAAGAATGGTGGTTTCCAGCACTTCGATACAGATATGTTCAGGTCGCAAGCCGCGCGATTGCAGGCCCCAGTCCAACAGCCCCGGATAATTCACATCCGCCAGGATCGAAGCCGAGACATTGATCGACATGGTCATATGCCCGAACCCCGCCTGATGCAGCGCCACCAGTGCATCCAGCGCCATCGACATCGACATATAGTCGATATCGGCCAATATCCCCAAACCATCTGCCGCAGGCAGAAAGACCGAGGGCAGCAGCAGGCCACGGCGCGGGTGACGCCAGCGCACCAACGCCTCGCAGCCGCAAATCCGACCGTCCGACAGGCGAAGCTGTGGTTGCAGGAAGATTTCAAACTGTTCTGTCGCCAGGGCCTCGCGCAGATCGCGCGCCAGTTCCTGCTGGGCTTTCTGGACCTGACCGAGATGCGGGGTATAGCACACGACCTGACCGCGCCCGCGCGCCTTGGCACTATAAAGCGCCTGATCGGCCCGCTGGATCAACGCCTCACCGGTATCGGCCCGCCGCTCTGGCATGCTGACCCCGATCGAGGCACCGATGCGAATCGTCTGCTCGTCCCACGCCAACGGTTGGCCAAGCGCCTCAAGCACCGCATTGGCCCGTTCGATCAATGCCACCTTATCACCGGGCTGAAGGCAGATCAGCAGAAACTCGTCGCCCCCTGTCCGGCACGCCAGATCCCCCGGCCCGCACTGCGCCTGCATGGCGCGCGCGACATGCACCAATGTGGCGTCACCCGCGCCATGGCCAAGCGTGTCATTGATATCCTTGAACTTGTCGACATCGATCACCAGAACGCCGATCTCGCCCTGCGCGATATGATCGGTGACCAGTTTCGAGCCAAGGTAATCCTCAAGCTTTTTGCGATTGGCCAGACCGGTCAGATCGTCGTGATGCGCGCTTCGCTTGAGATCGACCTGGACCTGGCGCAGCGCCATTTCGGTGTTCACCTGGTCGGTAACATCGCGGCAGGTCACCACAACCTTTTTCTGATCCGGCTCGGGGCCCAGATCCAACAGCGCAAAACTTTGCTGGTTCCAGAACACATCGCCATTGCGCCGCACATTCCGGTTCAGTTGGTAGCGGCGAAACAGCGGGCTTTCGGGATCATAGCGAAAGCTGTCAATCGCCTCCTTGTCCGGGCGTTCACCGGGCGGCAGGATGAAGTCCTGCGGTTTACGGCCGCGCATGTCCGCAAGGCTCCAGCCATACATGTCCTCGCAGGCCGGGTTCGCCCATTCGATCCGCGCCTCGATGTCCTGCACCACGATACCATCGCGCGCCTGTTCAAGGATCAGGCCATAGACCGATTGCACATCCTCTATGCCCTGAGGCCGCTCTGGCCCGGCCTCGCTCTGAGCGCCCTTTAACACCTGCACAAAATTCTCCGGATTAATCGGTAACTCGGGCCATTCTAGGCAAGGCAAAGTTAACAGAGGATACCAATCCCAAGCTTTTCGGCAAATAAAGCCCATAAAACTTTATAAACCGCGCGCCCCAACTTGCCCGTTGCCCCATGCGCCAAAGCCGCGCCATAGTGATCGCGCACGTCACCCCGGAGGGACCCCGGCCATGCCCCGCGCCCTGATCCGACTGTCGCAGTCTTTGATGCTGGTCCTTTTGCTGGTACTCGCGGGCTGTGGTGGGCTGCGTCCGCTGACAGAGGTCGATGCGGTCCCGCCCTCTTCGGGCGATGACCTTCGGCTTTATTATGTCACCGACCGGAACCCAAGCCGCCCCAATGAGGGCCAGCTTCTTTATACCCCAAACCGTAGTTCTTCGATGGCCTTTGGCACCGCCCATCTGCGCCGCGATGAGACCCGCGGATTGCCAAAACTGACGCAACTGCACGAGGCGCTGCGCTTTCCGGCGACGCCGCTGTCGTTTTCGCAAAACAACGGCGTCATCCTGCCCAACGCCGCCGACAACGCACGCTACGGGGCAAGCGCGAACGCCCTCAAGGGCCAGATCTCAGAGGCCCTGCGCGAGAGTGGTCAAGACGAGGTCCTGCTTTATGTGCATGGCTTTAACAGCAACTTTGAGGAGTCGATTGAAACCCTCGCCCGCGTCTGGCGCAGCGTCGGCGAAGGGCCGGTGCCGCTTGTCTATAGCTGGCCTGCGGGCAATCCGGGGCTGTTCGGCTATTTCAAGGACCGCGAAAGCGGCGAGTTTTCGATCTATCACCTCAAGGAAACCCTGCGCCTGATCACCGCCACGCCGGGGGTTGGGCGGATCCATATCATCGCCCATAGCCGCGGCAGCGATGTGGTGACAACCGCCCTGCGCGAACTGGTGATCGAGACCCGCGCCGCAGGGCACAATCCGCGCCAGAGCCTACGCATCGAGAACCTTATTATGGCCGCGCCTGATCTCGACTTCGGCGTCGTGCGCCAGCGCCTGATTGCCGAAAAGTTTGGCCCCGCTTTTGGCCGCATTACTGTCTATATCAATCCCGATGACAGCGCGCTTGGCCTGGCCCAGACCCTGATGGCGGGCACCCGCTTTGGCCGCCTGTCCTATAATCAGCTTGAACCGAATGAACGCGAGATTTTCGCCCAGATCGGCAATGTGGATTTCATCAATGTCAGCGCCGTCGCCGGCAAATCAAGCCATGACTATTTTCGCAACAACCCCGAGGTGCTGATGGATATTGGTGCGCTGTTGCAGGCCGACGCGCCCCCCAACAGCCCCAGGCGCAACCTGATCCACGCCGAGGCCAATTTCTGGCGCTTGTTGTTGCCGCGCGATCTGCGCACGCCGATGGAGCGCGCAGACCCCTGATCGCCACCCCTTGGCTGCATTTTCGCTTTACACTGCGCGCGCGGCTGGCAATGAAAGGGCGATGACATACACCCTGCCCCTTTCGCATCCCGGTCAGGTGATCGGCCTTTTGGGTGGATCATTTGATCCGCCACATGCCGGCCACCTGCACATCAGCCGCGAGGCGCTCAAGCGGTTCGGGCTTGATCGGCTGTGGTGGATGGTCAGCCCGGGCAATCCGCTCAAATCACATGGCCCTGCGCCGCTTGACCGCAGGATGCGGGCGGCGCGCGATCTTGTCGATCACCCGCGCATTGACGTCACCGATTTTGAGGCCCAGGCCGGCACGCGCTATACCGCACAGACCCTGCGGGCGCTGACACGGGCGCGTCCCGGCGTGCGCTTTGTCTGGCTGATGGGGGCCGATAACCTGGCACAGTTTCACCTCTGGCAGGACTGGCGCGAAATCATGAACACCGTGCCGGTCGGCGTTCTGGCCCGTCCCGGTCAGCGGATCTCGGCGCGCATGTCGCCCGCCGCGCGCCATTTTGGCCATGCCCGCCTTGGCGCGCGCCACTGTCATAAGCTTGGGCAAATGGACGCCCCCGCCTGGTGCTTTGTCAATGTGCCGATGATGGCGATTTCATCGACCCGGTTGCGCCGTGACGGCGATTGGCCGACTGCGCCGCAAAAGTGACGCATCCGTGACCCCGAATGCCGATTGCGCCGCGACGCGCGCTGCGCTTTACTCCGCCTCATGAGCAAACCGTTTTCCAGACGCGCCTTTCTTGGCACCGCATTGTCTGCGCTCGCCGCCCCCGCATGGGCCGACGCGCCAAGCGTCTCCCTGCGCCCCAAGGCCCGGCCCGGCGATTTCGCCCGCAGCGTTGCCACGCGCGGCCCCTCTGCGCCAAGCACCGAGGCGCTGATCGCAGAGGCCAAGCTGTCGGGGCGCGTGAGCTTTGCGGTGAGCGACGCCAAGACCGGGCTTGTTTTGGAAGAGAGCGACGCCGCACTTGGCCTGCCGCCCGCCAGTGTGACCAAGGCGGTGACGGCGCTGTATGGTCTTGATACGCTGGGACCCGGTCACCGGTTTCAGACCCGACTTATCGCGACCGGGCCGATCACGAACGGGGTATTGCAGGGCGATCTGGTGCTCGCCGGTGGCGGCGATCCGACGCTTGATACCAACGCCCTTGCCAGCATGGCCGCCGCCCTCAAGAAGACGGGCCTGCGCGAGTTGCGCGGCAAATTCCTTGTCTGGGGCGGGGCGGTGCCATTCCTGCGCGCGATTGATGAAACCCAGCCCGAGCATGCCGGTTATAACCCGGCCCTGTCGGGGCTGAACCTGAACTATAACCGGGTGCATTTTGAGTGGAAGCGCAGCGGCGGCAAATATGCCATCACCATGGATGCGCGATCAGGCAAATACCGCCCCGATGTGACCATGGCGCGCATGCGCATCGCCGAGAGCGCGAGCCCGGTCTATACCTACCGCGCCAATGGCCAGCGCGATGACTGGACCGTTGCGCGCAGCGCGCTTGGCAATGGCGGCGCGCGGTGGTTGCCGGTGCGCCAACCCGAACTTTACGCAGGCGAGGTGTTTGCCACCTTTGCCCGCGCGCAAGGCATCAAGCTTGGCAAGCCCGAGGTCACCAAAAGCGCGCCCGTCGGCACCACCCTTGTCACCCAGAAAAGTGAGCCGCTGAGTGATATCCTGCGCGACATGCTGCTCCATTCCACCAATCTCACGGCCGAAATGGTCGGCCTTGCCAGCAGCGCCGCGCGGCTTGGCAAGCCGGTCGCGCTGCGTGCTTCGGCGCGGGAAATGACCGCCTGGGCGCGATCCAACCTTGGCATGACCGGCGCAAATCTGGTCGATCATTCGGGGCTTGGCGATGCCTCGCAGCTAACGGCGTCGTCAATGGCGCGCGCGCTTGGCCGGGCGCATGGCGCAGGTCTTTTAAAGCCGCTCTTGCGTGATATTTCGCTGCGCGACGAACGCGGTCGCCCCCTCAAGACCCAACCCATAAAGGTGGTGGCCAAGACCGGCACGCTTTATTTCGTCAGCGCGCTCGCAGGCTATATGACCACACCCGACGGGGCCGAAATGGCCTTTGCCATCTTCACCGCCAGCGACAGCCTGCGCGCCAAGGTGGATTCGTCGCAAGACGACCGCCCCCCCGGTGCCGCGTCCTGGAACAGGCGGGCGAAAAAGCTGCAACAGGCGCTGATTGAACGCTGGGGCATTGTGTACGGCGGATAGCCGCCCGTCAGGCCCCGCCCTTGAAGACCGGCGCACGCCTCGCAAGATTAGCAGAAATCTGTTCAAGCTGATGCGGCTTGCCAACAAGATCGGCCTGTTCTCGGCTTTCTGCCAGCAGGATCTCGTCCTCGCTCGCCCCGGACTCGGCCACGCCAATAAGCCGCTTTGCGGCGCGGAGGGCAGAGGGGCTTTTGCCCGCAATCTGGCGCGCAAGCTCATGCGCGGCGGCCAGCGGGTCTTCGGCAATCTCGGTCACAAGACCCCAGGCCATGGCCTGTTCTGCGTCTACCGGAGCGGCGGTATAGGTCAGACGGCGAATCACATCGCTGCGCGCCAGCCCCGGCAAAAGCGCCATGCCGCCCATATCCGGGATTAACCCCCATTTCACCTCCATCACGGCAAGCTTGGCATCCGGTCCCGCGATGCGGATATCGGCGCCAAGGGCAAGCTGAAACCCCGCGCCGTAAACCGCGCCATGCAAGGCGGCAATCACCGGCACCGGCACCCGCCGCCAGACCATCGCCACCTCTTGAAAGATATTGGCGTTGCCATGGCTGCGCGGCATGATCAGAGCCTCTGGATCGGCCGCCGCAAACTTGGCGAAACTCATCACATCAAGCCCTGCGCAAAACGCCTGTCCCTCACCCGCAAGGACGACCGCGCGAATATCGCTATCAACAAGCCCCTGCCCCGCCGCGACAATCGCCTCGGCCATCTCGGGATCAACCGCATTGCGCTTGTCGGCGCGCGTCAGGGTGACTGTGGCGATGTGGTTTTCGATCTCGACGCGGACCCGGCTCATGGCGCTCTCCTCTGGCTTTTCGGGTATGAAACACCACTTGCCACAACAACGCCAGAGCGACGTGAGGGCAGGCCCTTGCACGCACGCCTGCGATCCCGTTAACTGCGCGCCATGGATACACCGCGCTATACAGATCTTGTAAATTCCCTGCCCGCCAACGTGCCCTTTGTCGGCCCCGAGGAACAGGAACGCACCCGTGGCGCGCCCTTTGCCGCGCGGCTTGGGGCGAATGAAAACATCTTTGGCCCCTCGCCCAAGGCGATTGCCGCCATGTGCGCCGAGGCCGAGAATGTCTGGAAATACGGCGACCCGACCAGCCACGATTTGCGCGCCGCTCTGGCCGACCGAATGGGCGTTGCGACCGGCAATATCCTTGTTGGCGAAGGCATTGACGGGCTGCTCGGCAATCTGGTGCGGCTGCTGATAGGCCCCGGCGACGGCGTGGTCACCTCGGACGGGGCCTATCCGACGTTCAACTATCATGTCGCGGGCTTTGGCGGGGTGCTGCACAAGGTGCCCTATCGCGACGACCTTGAGGACCTTGGCGCGCTTATGGCCCGCGCGCATGAGGTGGGAGCGAAACTGGTTTACCTCGCCAATCCCGACAACCCGATGGGCACATGGCACAGGGGCGCCGATATCGTTGCAGCGCTTGATACCCTGCCCGAGGGCTGTCTCTTGTTGCTCGATGAGGCTTATGTTGAATTTGCCCCCGAGGGCACCGCCGCCCCGGTCGCGGGGAACGATCCGCGCGTGATCCGAATGCGCACATTTTCAAAGGCTTACGGCATGGCCGGGGCACGGATCGGCTATGCGATTGGCGCGCCGGATCTGATCCGCAGCTTTGACAAGATCCGCAATCATTTCGGCATGAACCGCATGGCACAGGCCGGCGCATTGGCGGCGCTGAACGACGTTGACTGGCTGGCGCAGATACAGGCAAAGGTGGCTGAGGCTCGCGAGAGCATTGCGCGCATTGCGGCCGATAATGGCCTTGCAAGCCTGCCCTCGGCCGCCAATTTCGTCGCCGTGGAATGTGGCCGGGATGGCAATTTTGCCCGCGCCGTTCTATCCGCGCTTGTGGCGCGCGGCGTGTTCGTGTGCATGCACTTT
>CBDTZA010000050.1:0-8695 GCA_965364785.1 uncultured Roseovarius sp.
GTGGCCGCCGTCGCCACCCCCGGCGGCACCGGTGCGGTGCGTCAGGCGTTTGATCTTGTGCGCATGGCTAACCCGGACGCGCGGGTGTTCGTGTCTGATCCGACATGGCCCAATCACCTTAGTATTCTCGCCTATCTTGGCGTTGAAACGGTGATGTATCGCTATTTCGACAATGAAACCGTCGCAGTCGATTTTGCCGGGATGATGGCCGATCTGGACAATGTCCGCGCCGACGATGTGGTGCTTTTGCATGGCTGCTGTCACAATCCGACCGGCGCCAACCTGAACCTCAGCCAGTGGCAAGAGGTGATTGACCTTTTGAACCGCAAGGGCGCGGTTCCGATGATCGACATCGCCTATCAGGGTTTTGGCGACGGGCTTGAAGAGGACGCAAAGGCGACCCGTCTTGTGGTCAAGAGCTGTCCCGAGGTTCTGATCGCGGCAAGCTGTTCCAAGAATTTCGGCATTTACCGCGAACGCACCGGCATTTTAATGGCGGTGGCCCAGGATCGCGGCTTGCAAAAGGTGGCCCAGGGCAATCTGGCCTATCTCAACCGGCAGAACTTTTCCTTTCCGCCGGACCATGGCGCGCGGCTTGTGACCATGGTGCTGAACGATGACGCCCTGCGCGCCGATTGGCAATCAGAGCTGGAAGAGGTCCGCCTTGGCATGCTGCGCTTGCGCGAAGAGCTTGCGAACGAGTTGCGCCGCGTGTCCGGCTCTGACCGGTTTGGATTTATCGCCCAGCATCGCGGCATGTTCTCGCGGCTTGGGGCAAGCCCGGAACAGGTTGAAACACTGCGCAGGGATCATGGGATTTACATGATTGGCGACAGCCGGATCAACATTGCCGGTCTCAATAGCGAAACCGTGCCGATCTTGGCCCGCGCGATCATCGACGCAGGCATTTAAACCCTGCCAGCGGCGCGCCATACCCCCGGTGCGCCGTTTCTCGTTTAGAAACAATACTTAGAATTTGAACCATCTGTTGCGTGAAAACGTCAATGGCGCATATAGTTTGCCATAGAATTGTGTGGCAGGTTTGAACGCCGTAAACTGGCGGGCAACCAATAATAAAAAAGTTTGAGTGATGGCAGAGCAGGGCACTGCAACAGAAGAGGGTCAGCAAGTTCCGCGTTGGCTGGATGACCTGCGCCCCGGCAGTGAGGGCGAAGGGTTTCTCGAAAAGCGCCTGCGCCACAGCCTGATGTTCATCAGGCGGCCGGTGAAACGGCTTTTGGTGACGTTTGATAACCTGTCAAACGTTGGCGACAGTTCCGTCATGCGAGAGCCGTGGGCGTTCAAGTTCGCGCGCGACGCTAATATCTCGCATCTGGGGATCATGGCGCATGTGGCGGATTGGTATCGTGACGCCGATCTGATTGCCCGCATGACCGCGCTTGCCGGTGACGGATTTTTCGACGGCTATGACCGGGTTATTTTCGCGGGCGTGTCGATGGGCGGCTATGCGGCGATTGCCTTTGGTTCTTTGGTGCCCGGCGCGCATATCGTATCGGTCAATCCGCAAAGCACGCTTGATCCCGATCTTGTGCCCTGGGAAACCCGCTATGAAAACGGGCGGCGTCAGGATTGGACATTGCCCTTGTCGGATTCAGCGGCTTTGACGAAAGACCTGGGGGCGGTTCATATCTTTTATGACCCCTATCACGAGCTTGATCAGCGCCATGTTGATCGCTTCAGCGGCGACAATATCCGCATCTTCAACTGTCGGTATTCGGTGCATAAGACGGCTGTCTTTCTGCGCAAGATCAACGCGCTGAAGCCGGTGATGGAGCGGATCGTTTTTGGCACCCTCACCGAGCTTGAGTTTTACCAGCTTTATCGCGGGCGGCGTGATCTGCCATGGTTCCGCGGCTCGGTTGTGGCCTATTTCAATGACAAGGGCCGCAATGAGGTTGGCGAACGCTTTACCCAGGCGTTCCGGACCCGGCTTCGCGCGATTAAACGCGAAGAACGCGAGGATGACGACACCGACGAGACCGATGACGTTGACGTGCCCGAGCCCGCCAAACCGGCGCCGCAAGCCGTGCAAGCCGCGCCCATGGCAGTGCCATCAGACCGGGTGCGCAAGAATG
Source organism: uncultured Roseovarius sp. (assembly GCA_965364785.1). Lineage (GTDB taxonomy): Bacteria > Pseudomonadota > Alphaproteobacteria > Rhodobacterales > Rhodobacteraceae > Roseovarius. The sequence goes on from CBDTZA010000050.1 coordinate 2,097, forward strand.
ACCGCCGCGCGATTGTCACCACGATGAAAAACGAAGGCCCGTTCATGCTTGAATGGGTCGCCTATAACCGGGTGATCGGCTTTACCGATCTGATGATTTTCACCAATCATTGCGATGACGGCACCGACCGGATCGCGATCCGGCTGGAAGAGCTGGGCCTTGCGCGCCATGTCGACAATCAGTTCAAGAAAGGCGGAAGCCCACAGCGCGTGGCCTTGCGTAAGGCGCTGCGCGACCCGATCTATACCGAGAATGACTGGATCATTTGCGCGGATTGCGACGAGTTTCTGAATGTGCGCGCGGGCGAGGGCACGCTTGATGATCTGTTCGAGGCGGTTGGCCCGGCGGATGCGATTTCACTTTGTTGGAAGCTGTTTGGCTGTGGTGATCGCGTCGCCTATGAGGATGCGCCGGTTATTGGCCAGTTCACCTGGGCCGCGCCCGAGGATTATACCGCCAAGTACCGCGCGCTTGGTCTTAAGACCATGTTCCGCCCCGGCGCGCCGGTTGACCGCTTTGGCGTGCATCGCCCGAAATTCGACAACGGCCAGCCGCCCGGCTTCATCTGGAAGGATGGCGGCGGACAGGTGATGCCGAACAAGTATTTCTCGACCGGCTGGTCGGCGCATCGCAATTTCCAGCATGATCATGCGCGATTGCATCACTATTCGGTGCGCTCGATCGACAGCTTTCTGGTCAAGCGCGACCGGGGCCGCACCAACCACGTGGACCGCGATCAGGGGCTGGCCTATTGGGCCGACATGAACCTCAACATGCAAGAGGATCGCTCGCTGTTGCGGATGGTGGACCGGACCCGCGCCGAGATGGACAGGATGCTGGCCGACCCTGAAATTGCGCGCCTGCATCAAGAGGCCTGTGATTGGCATCGTGGACGGATTAGCGCGCTGAAGTCCGACCCGGAATGGAACGCGTTTCACGCCCTGTTGCAGCGGGTCAACCCGCCCGGCCAGATGCCCGAAGAAAGCGAGGCGCTGGTGCGAGAAATGGCCGCGAAATGAGCGAACCCTATGTCGTTCTGCATGGCGGATTTCACAAAACCGCCACCAGCCATATCCAGTCAACGCTTGGGCGCAACGAAAACATGCTGCGCAAAAATGGCGTGTCCTATATCCATCACCGCGAGACCCGCAAGGAATTGACGGTGCCCTGTCAGCTCTATGTTTATGAACAGCAGGGGCTGAATTACCGGACCAAATACAACGACGCGGAACTGGCCGAGAAGACCGGCGCGTTCTTTGGCGAGGTGCTAAAGGACGATCCCAAACGCCTTATCCTGTCTGAGGAAAACATGGCCGGCCATTGCGGACACTGTGTCAAACGCGGGCTGCTTTACGTGTGGCGCGATCAACTGATCGAGACCTTTGCGCGCCAGTTTCCGGTGCCGGTGAAAGAGGTCCATCTTGGCATTCGCAACTATGCCGATTTCTTTGCCTCGGCCTATATCGAATACCTGCGCTCGCTTGGTCCGGGGCGGTTCATCGACGAGCCGACAATGCGCAAGCGGGTGCTGGAACATATGCCAAGCTGGCACAAGGCCCTCAAGGCGGTCATGGTTGCCTTTCCGCAGGCCAGTCTGACGGTCTGGACGTTCGAGGATTTTCGCCATCTCGACACCCGCGTTCTGGCCAATCTGATCGGCCCCGAGATTGATGTGGGCAAGCTCAAGCCGCCCAATAACAAGAACAAACGCCCCTCGGCCTCGGGGCGGGCGGTGGCCGAGCTTTTGCAGCTGATCCACCGCGAGGGCGTTGAAAGCGCCATGGCGCAGCGGGTCGAGCTTCAGGAAAAGTTCCCGCGCGGCCCGGAATTTGGCGGCTATGACCCCTGGACACCGCGCGAGCGTGCGCATCTGTCCAAGATCTACGAACGCGATATAGAGGCGATCAGGAATGATCTTGATATCAATATGTTAACTGTGGAATATGCGTGAATTGCGCCGGTCCCTTCGGGGACAAAGGAGGTAGGATGAGTAAGGATTATGAAATTGGCATGCTGTGGGTCGAAGGACCGCTCAGCTATGTCGAGGTGCTCTGCGCCGTCTCGTTTCGTGACGCGGGCCATCATGTAAAGCTTTACCATTATGGCGAGGTTCAGAACGTGCCCGAGGGGATCGAGCTTGTGCATGGCGATGAGGTGCTCAAGATTGACCGCTTTATCAAGCATGGCCGCACCGGAAGTTTCGCGCTGTTCTCGGATGTGTTCCGCTATCACATGCTGCGCAAGAACGAGGGCATGATCTGGGCCGATCTGGATGCCTATTGCGTGCGCCGTTTTGAAAGCGAGACCGGCCATTTCTATGGCTGGGAATCCAAGCGCCATATCAATGGCGGGGTGCTTGGCCTGCCGCCCGATAGCGACGCGCTTGGTCAGCTGCTTGAGATGTCAGAAGATGAATACGGCATTCCAGAATGGTTCTCCGCTGACGAAAAGGCGCGGCTTTCGGCACTTGCGGATGCGGGCACCCCCGAGCATATCAGCGAAATGCCATGGGGCGTCTGGGGCCCGCATGCGGTGACGCATTACCTGCACAAAACCGGCGAGTCGAAATATGCGTTGCCGGTGTCGGGCCTTTACCCGGTGGGGTTTCGCAACCGGCGGCAATTGCTGCGCACCGGGCTAAAGCCCAAGATCGAAGAAGTGCTCAAGCCTGACACCTATTCCATCCATTTTTATGGACGGCGGGTGAAGGAATTCCTTGCCTATCTCGGCGGCTTGCCCGAGCCGGACAGCTATCTGGAAATGTTATTGGAAAAACACAAGGTGGACACGAGCATAGCGCCGGTTCATTCGCGCGAGGAGAAGGCAGCGATGAACGCCAAGACAGCAGAGAAACCCGCCGCAGCAAAGCCCGCCGCCGCGAAAGCCGGGGCAAACCTGCCAGCGGCCCCCGCCCCGGTCGATGTTGCCGGGCTGGGCAAAGGTGGGGTGAACCTGACCGATCTGGCGGATCGGTTCGGGTCTGACAAAGGTTCGAGCAAGCACCGCTATACCGAGCTTTATCATATGCTGTTTCACCCCTACCGGCAGCGCAAGATCACCTTTCTGGAAATGGGCCTGTTGATCGGCGGACCAGAGCACGGGATTAGCGCAGATCGCAAAACCACCGATCTGCCCTCGATCCGCATGTGGCTTGAATATTTCCCCAAGGCCCTTATCCACGGGCTTGATGTGTCGGATTTCTCGTGGTTCGAGCATGAGCGCTTTAGCTTTCATCGCTGCGATATGGATGATCGCGACGCGATCGCCCGCGCGATCGAGAATGTCACCCCGGCGCCGACGATCGTGATTGATGACGCCAGCCACGCCAGCCACCATCAGCAGAACGCCTTTCTCGAGATTTTTCCCAAGCTGGAATCCGGCGGCATCTATGTGATCGAAGATCTGCGCTGGCAGCCCGATACCTATGAAAAGGACGGTACCACCAAAACCGCCGCCCTGTTCCGCAGCTGGCTTGACGAGCGCGAGTTTCAGCATTCCGACCCGGCCATTGCGGCCGAGTTCAACGCGCTGGCGCCGATGATCTCGGGCTGTATCGTGGAGCCTGTGCGCTATCAGAAAAAGCGCAAGGATCAGGTTGCGGTGATCCACAAGAGATAGGGCAGGCCTCAGGCATTCTGTGCCAAGCCGTCTGTGCGATAACGGATCATTGGAACTTCCTGAGAAGGAGAGGTTCCGTACACGTGTTTATAGGCTGTCAACATGTCATGTAATTGCTGTCGGCGCTGTTGTAGCCTGTCATCGTTTTCAGCGCCCAGTATCCTTTTGGTCGCCCGTGTTGTAGCAACGCCACCGAGATCGGGCGCAGCCCGAAGCAAGAGCACGGACATAGCCGTGCCCGACCGGCGATAGGCCGTGTCAAAACCGCAAAAAAGCTGAATCAGGCGGCGGCTGTTGAAGGGAGAGGTATAGAAACCCTGACTGAGCCCGGCGAAGATCGAGGCTAGCTCGGGTCCATTCACGACTTCCAGAAAGAGCAGATCGACTTTGCGTTCACGGGCGAGGGCGGGTAACTCCTCGATGAGATGCTCAATATTCTCACTGATCTCTTTCTTGAGTTTCGCAGAGCTATGGTCGAGTTCAAGAAGTTTGATGACACGATGAGAGACATAGTCAGAAGTCCACTTTTCTGAATCGTTGACGTTCATAAAAAGCCCGCGCAGGATCGGCATCTGCTGACCGCGCAGGACGACCGAATCGCGCGCGACTTTGCGCAGGGTATGGTCGATATAGGCGGGAGCCGGGCTTGGGTTTCCGCTGGCGATCTGGAACTGGCAGGTTAGGGCGTCTTCCCGGCCTCGACTTGAAAATTTCCGCTGCTGAAAGGCATTAAACACATCGAGCCCAACATGGCGTAGATGACAAAGCTGATTGGCGATAGCCGCATCGCGGATGTTCACCATGTTGACGATATAGGTAAAGATTTGGTCAATCTTGGAAAGGCTCTCAAGATCGGTCATTGCTAAAATGGACCGACTATCAAAGCCTCCGGATAGCGGCAGAGAAACGGTGTTGTCCTCGACGTGACGACGAATGATGTGGCCCGCAGCAGTAATAATTTCATCCATCGCGGAAGCGTATTCATCAGGCGCGAGGTGAAATATATCATGCTCGCGTGGCCAGAACCTTTGAGAGGTCAAGCTATCCAAATCCAGAAAATGGTTCGGGTTCAGTCGCCTGACCCTGGCATCGGCGGTGTAGTGCAGCCCAAAAGATCCAACGGGCAAATTGGTTGCTGTGTCGTGATAAAGGGGATGGGGATTGAACGCGTTTTCGACACACAGGCCGGCAGACGCGGCAACCCGGTGCGTTTGCGTATTGTAAACCGCACCAATCATGCCCGAGGCATCGGTATACAACCGGGTCTGATCCGCGATACAAACGATTATACCAAAGCGCCCCGCCAGATAGGTTAAGCGGTCCTCAAGAATGGTTGAGGCGGTTTTGATCGTGCTGTCAAAACTCGAGCACAGAAAATCCAGGGGATCGCGCCCATCATGCGCCGCAGCGACACCAAAGAAATATCCAAACAAAGCCCCGTGCACGTCATGCAGGGGCATACAGGGCAGCGCATCGCCGGTCAGCAAAGTGTACTTGCCAAGTTGGCATGCCTGCATCCCAGGCGGGCGCATCGCCTCTTTAGTTATGATGTATTGGTAACGGAACGCTTCGGTAAAATTGACTTCAAGGTCGTCGCAAAGTTGTTCGGCGTATGTTGTCAACAGATTTTACTCCGGGCGAGATGCATGTCTTGCTTTTCCATTAGCGGTCCAAGGATGCATCTTTAAGTAAAAATTCGCATAATTGCGGAAACCCCATGCCGACATAGGCGGCTTGCTCGCCAGCATTGGAATTGGGGCGCATACCCGGTTGAGTGTTGGTTTCCAGTGCAAATATCCCATCAATGCCAAGTTCTTCATTCCAGCGGAAATCGGTCCGGCTTATACCTCGACAACCGATTGCGCTATGCGCGCGCTCCGCAAGATCCATGCAGCGACTATAGATCTCCTGCGGCAGTCGCGCGGGCAGGATACGATTGGCATCGCTAAGGGTGTACTTGGAGTTGAAGTCATACCATTTTCCAATGTCAAACTCGGAAACGGCGAGGGCCTTTCCGTCGAGCACAGAGGCGGTGAGTTCGCGACCGGGAATGAAGGCTTCGACCATGAATGCGTCTCGATCGGCCTCGGTGATTTGCGGCAGGGGCGCATCCTTTTCCACAAGGTAAAATCCACCAAGACTGGAGCCTTCGTTATGGGGTTTGACCATGTAAGGGCGATCCAATGCGTGTTCTAGCATGATATCCTCTCGTGACATGAGCCGACTTTGCGGAGAGGGCACCCCAGCCGTTGCATAGGCCATTTTGCAGCGTTGTTTATCCATCGCGAGTGCAGAGGCGAGAACCCCAGAGTGTGTATAGGGGATATGCATCCATTCCAAGAGGCCCTGCACGCAGCCGTCCTCTCCCCATCGGCCATGCAGTGCGTTGAAAACTGCATCGGGCTTTTCTTTGAGAATAACCGTGGCCAGATCTACGCCTGCGTCGAGCATATAGGCGTTGTAGCCCAATGATCCCAAGGCCTCTGTGCAAGCTCGTCCCGCAGCCAGAGAAATATCTCGTTCCAGTGACGCACCGCCACTTAATACGGCAACTTTCATGGTATTGACCCTCTAGAAGATACGCGAACTTTCGACCGACGATGCGAAGTCTTGAGAAACGATAAGCGCTTTTCCGAGAAGGGTACAATTGATTTAGAAATGGCAAGGGTGACTGTTGCACCCTTGCCATGTCGTTCAAAAGAAGCGGATTATTCCGGCAGGATCACCGCGTCGATCACATGGATGACGCCATTGCTGGCCTCGATATCGGCGGTGGTGACATTCGCGCCGTTCACGGTCACACCATCTGTCGTCATGATGGTCACGTCGCCGCCTTGGACTGTAGTAGCGGTCATGTCATTGGACAGATCGCCCGACATCACCTTACCCGGCACCACGTGATAGGTCAGGATCGCAACAAGCTGATCCTTGTTCTCGGGCTTGAGCAGGGTTTCAACCGTGCCCTTGGGCAGCTTGGCGAA